>NZ_VUMX01000003.1:0-110672 GCF_009695985.1 Lactobacillus porci | reverse complement strand
AAGTTGAGGCGGTGGCTTGCGACATGAATTCAGACTTCGAAGAAGCTTTTAAAGGGCGCTATCCCAAGCTAGACATCGTCTATGATCGCTTCCACATTATCAAGAATTTCAACGATAAAGTGGTTTCTGAGATCAGAAAGGATGAACAAAGACGGCTGGCTGAAGAAGGCTCTCCAGAGGCTGCTAAGTTGCTTAAGAACTCACGTTACATCTTGATGTCTAAGAGGTCCACATTAGTTCAGAAGGACGAGGATGCCCGTCAAGGCAAGCTAGTGTCTACTGCTGGTGAAATATTCAATACACCAGAAATAAAGGCTTATGGCGGTAATGAAGCATGGTATGACGAGCTATTGGAAGAAAACAAGCTCTTCTTCACAATAGATCTCGTTAAAGACCTGCTAGACCAAGCATACAATTCACATGACGAAGTGGAAATGTGCGTTAGACTTGAAGAGATCATAGACATCTGCAAGGCAACTGAGAATAGCCACTTTATTTGGTTTGCGCGTCTCTTAAATAACCATTTGAGAGGGATCTACACGTTCGCCAAATACGGGATATCAACTGGCAAACTTGAGGGTATCAACAATAAGATCAAGACTGAGAGACGTAAGGGTTATGGGTATCCAGATGATGAATACTTCTTTCTGCGATTAATGGAAATATCCCGAAAGGCATCCTAAATCTCACAGCCGTTTACACAAGTTTTTATACTGAACCATTTTTTAATAAAAAAGAAAAGCAGAGTCCGGCAAATTAATCAAATAGTAAAGCCAAAGATCAATAATTGCTTGAATTAGCAGGAATCACTTTCCTAGTTTCTTGCAAGCGTTGACATTTATTTAAATTCGCTCTAAGATTATTTTAATCAAGAAAAGAGGAGCATAGCAAAATTGACTAGTTAAATGACTGCCTGCTTAGCGGGCACTAGGTGAAAGAGGGAACAAAAATGCGCTATTCAAAGTTAGCAGTTGGCGCCATTGGCGCTTTGTCAGCAATTCTGCTGGGGGCTGCGGAAGCAAGTCCGCCAGCACGGCGAAGAAGGACAGCTTTTCCTGGTCAACGGGGGCGGAAATATCCACCATTGACATGTCCAAGGCCTCAGATACGGTCAGCTTTGACCAGCTGCGCAACACAATGGAAGGCTTGTACCGGACGGGGAAGAAGGGGAAGCTGATGCCGGCCTTGGCCACCAAGAGCACCGTGTCCAAAGATGGGAAGACCTACACCTTCTACCTGCGCAAGTCCAAGTGGAGTGACGGCAGTCCGGTCACGGCCAGGGACTTTGTTTACTCCTGGCGCCGAACCTGCGATCCCAAGACGGCATCTGAATATGCCTACCTGTTTGAAGGCATCAAGAACGCGGCGGCCGTGACGGCGGGCAAGAAGCCGGTCAGTGCCTTGGGCGTCAAGGCGGACGGGGACTACAAGCTGGTCGTCAGCCTGGACCGGCGGATTCCTTACTTCAAGCACCTGATGTCCTTTGCCCTCTTTTTCCCGCAATCGGAAAAGACGGTCAAGAAGTATGGGGACAAGTACGGGACGGCCTCAAAGTACATGCTCTACAATGGGCCTTTCGTGCAAAAGGGCTGGACGGGGTCCAACCTGTCCTGGAAGATGGTCAAGAACAAGTACTACTGGGACAAGAAGAACGTGAAAGTCTCCAAGATCAGCTGGAGCGTGCAGAAGACGCCGTCAACGGCCTACAACCTTTACCAGTCCAACCGGTTAGACGCTTTGTCGCTTGACTCTTCCCAGACCAAGCAGCTGAAAAACAACTCGGCCTTTACCCTGATCAACAGCGGTGGGACGGCCTACCTGCAGTACAACCTGCAAAAGGACAAGAACCTGGCCAACGCCAACATCAGAAAGGCCATTTCCCTGGCCATTGACCGGACCGGCCTGTGCTCAACTTTAGGCGGCAACAACCAGCCGGCCAAGACCTTTACGACGGCTGACCTGCTCTACGTAAACGGCAAGGACTACGTCAGCGGGGTGGCCAAGTCCAGCACGGTCTACAACAAGTATGATAAAAAGCTGGCCAAGAAGTACTTCAAGCAGGGATTGGCGGAACTAGGGACCAGCAAGATCTCGGTCAGCATCCTGGCCGATGACACCGACTCCGGCAAGAAGACGGTTGAAGCCTTGCAAAGCCAGCTGGAGCAGACTTTGCCTGGCATCCACGTCGACACGGTGACGGTTCCGTTCAAGACGCGGATGGCCCGGCGGGAAGCCGGCAAGTTCGACATCATGGTTTCAACCTGGATCGCCGACTTTACTGACCCGATTTCCTTCCTGGACCTGCTGACCAGCGGCAACACCCGCAACTACGGGAAGTGGAAGAGCAGCCAGTACGATGCTTTAATTGCCGCTTCCAAGACCACCGCATCCAGCAGCCAGCGGATCAGTGACCTGCAAAAGGCTGAAGGCATCTTGATGAAGGATGAAGGGATCACGCCTTTGTACTACATGAGCACGGCCTGGCTGATCAGAAAGGACATCCACGCGGTCTACAACGACAACTTGGGTGGCTGGCAGTTCAAGTATGCTTACGTGAAATAACAAAAAAAGATTTTAACGAATAAAAAAGGCTTCCAGAAGTGAAAAAACTTCTAGAAGCTTTTTATGTATCTCAAATCACAGCACCAGAACTCCAGTTCTAGGGTAGCTCGACGGTCAGAATGTGGTTGACGTCGATCAGGTAGAAGATCTTGTTGTCGGCGTCGCGCAGGACGAAACGGCTGGATGAGATGCGCTTGGTAATCTGGCCCACCTGGACGTCCCCGTTGTCAAACGTAATCAGGGCATATTCCCGGTGCAGGAAAGCCTGCTGGAGGTTGGCAATGTTCTCGTCCATGCTGTCTGGCAGAATGCGCAGACGGTCAAGGTCGTAGCCAAACAGGTAGTGAAAGGCATTCTTAAACGGCTTGACGGCTTGTTGAGCCAGTGATGCAAATTGAGTCATATTGGTAAAACCCCTTTTCGAAGATTGGTAAATCGTAAATAATCAGTTGAATTGCTGTTGATAGCTAGCTGCAGATTGGCCGAAGAGAAAGTTCGCGAACGTCCGTTCAATCTTTACAGTTAGTATTATACGAACACGCGTTTACGAAAGCAAGTGAAAAGCGAAAATTTGTTCGAAAAAATTCTGAAAATCGCTGCTGCCGGCTAGGGCGGGCTGAATTATAATATCTGCAAAAGCCATTAGTGGCCCAGATCAGGCCAGGGAATGACTTTTTTCAGTTAATTACTTGACCTGACCTGTGATATGGTCCAAGATAGAATTATTAGTCAAAAAAGGAGCTATCATGGCAGATAAAGGATTATTGTTGGTTTTGTCAGGACCGTCTGGTGTTGGCAAAGGCACTGTCAAAAGTGCAATCGTTGAACACAAGGTTTTCCCTTTTGAATATTCAGTCTCAATGACCACGCGCAAGCCACGCGAAGGCGAAGTTGACGGCAAAGACTACTACTTCGTCAGCAGAGAGCAGTTCCAGCAGGCGGTTCAAGACAACCAGCTTTTGGAATATAATGAATATGTCGGCAACCTGTATGGCACCCCTTTGGGTCCGGTCAAGAAGATGCTGGCCCAAGGCAAGGACGTCTTGCTGGAAATCGACGTCAACGGGGCCAGAAAGGTTCGCGAACAAATGCCAGATGGCGTCTTTATTTTCTTGACGCCGCCAGATTTGCACACTTTGCGCGATCGCTTGGAGCACCGGGGCACTGAATCAGAAGAAGTGATCCGGGGCCGGATTGCCCAGGCCCGCAAGGAAATTCTGGTGATGCAGGACTATGACTACGCGGTTGTCAACGACACGGTCGCCAATGCCGTGGCCCACATCAAAGCCATTGTTGACGCCGAACACGTCAGCGTGAAACGCGTGATCGATGACTATCGGAGAATGGTACAGGAGGACTAAAATGCGCATTACCTATCCATCAATTGACAAGCTGTTGGACCAGATTGACTCAAGATACTCACTGTCAGTCTTGGCCGCTAAGAGAGCCCATGAACTTGAAGCCGGCAAGCCTGGCGCTTTGGACAACTACCACAACCTGAAGCCAGTTGGCCAGGCTTTGGAAGAAATTGCTGCCGGCAAGGTGACGGTTGACCCAGATCACCACGGTGATCCTGAAGAATAATCCTTAAATTAGAGCGGACGTCCAGCCCGCTCTTTTTTTCTGTAGCGCGAAAGGTGAGAAAATGATCGCACAAGTCATCGTCGACGTGGCGGCCAAGCAGACCGACCGCGTCTTTGAATATCACGTGCCCGCCAGCCTTGAAGTCAGCATTGGCGACCGGGTGGTCGTGCCCTTTGGCCGGCGGAAGGTGCAGGGCTTCATCGTTGGCTTGACCGACCGGACGGACTATCCCGGCCAGCTCAAGGACCTGCTCTTGGTCTTGGACGAGCTGGCACCGCTGACTCCGGAACTGGTCCAGCTGTCCAGCGACCTGGCCCAGGATATTTTTGCCTACCGGATCAGCATCTTGAAGGCCATGCTGCCGGGCGTCATGCGGGCGGGCTACCGCAAGCTCCTGGTGCCGGCCAGCGAGCGGGCCAAGGAGCTCTTGATGTTTCAAGGCGACCCCTTGGAGGTCAATGAGCTGAAGACGCCCAAAGACCTGGCCTTGGCCCGCCAGCTCTTGAAAAACGGGGATGCCAGGATTGAATACCTGGTTGAAAACAAGGCCAAGAAGAAGACGGTCGCCGTCTATAGCGCCAAATTGCCGTCAGCGGAGTACCAATCCATCCTGGACGGCCTGCGGGCCAACGCGGCCAAGCAGCGGCTCTTGCTGACGGACCTGCTGGAAGACCGGGCTTCCTACCCGAAGAAGCAGGCTGACCTGGAAAAACTGGGCTTGGCGGCCAGCAGCCTGAATGCGGCCGTCAAGAAGGGGTGGCTGGAGAAGCAGCAGGCCGAAGTCTACCGCAAGCCGCAAGTGGCCAAGCCACTGAAAAACAAGCGCCCGCTTCCGTTAAACGATGAGCAGGAGCAGGCCTATCAAGCAATCAGTGCCGATATCGCGCGAAAAAAGAGCGAGACTTTCTTGCTGGAAGGCGTGACCGGCAGCGGGAAGACGGAGGTCTACCTCCACGCCATCAGCAAGGCCCTGGAAAATAGCCGCAACGCTTTGATGCTGGTGCCGGAAATCTCCCTGACCCCCCAGATGGTCAAGCAGGTCCAAGCCCGTTTTGGCGATCAGGTGGCAGTGCTGCACTCCGGCCTTTCAGAAGGGGAGAAGTACGACGAATGGCGCCGGATTCGCCGGGGAGAAGCCCGGATGGTCGTTGGCGCCCGCAGCGCCGTTTTTGCCCCGATAGCCAACTTGGGCTTGATCGTCATTGATGAAGAACATGAAGCTTCTTACAAGCAGGACAGCAATCCCCGCTACGATGCCCGCAAGGTGGCGATTTGGCGGGGCAAGTACCACCACTGCCCCGTGGTCTTGGGAAGTGCCACGCCGGCTTTGGGCACCCGCGCCCGGGCCCAAAAGGGGGTCTACCGGCTTTTGACCCTGAAGAAGCGGGCCAACCGCCAGCCCTTGCCCAAGGTCGACTTGGTTGACCTTAAGCACGTTCAGTTTGCCGGCAGTCAGTTTGACCTTTCGGTCAAGCTGACTTCGGCGATTGGCGAGCGTCTGGCCAAGAAAGAGCAGGTCATCCTGCTCTTGAACCGCCGCGGCTTTGCCAACTTCATGCTCTGCCGGGATTGCGGTTTTGTCTTAAAGTGTCCGAACTGCGACTTGTCCTTGACCATGCACAAGGATACGGGCATGATGCAGTGCCACTACTGCGGGCACGCCGAGCCAGTGCCGGAGCTGTGTCCAAATTGCCGCAGCCGCCAGATCCGCTTTTTGGGGACGGGCACCCAGAAGGTGCAGGAAGAATTGGCGGCCCTCTTCCCCCAGGCCCGCGTCTTGCGCATGGATGTGGATACCACCCGGCGCAAGGGCAGCTATGAAAAAATTCTGGATGCCTTTGGCAATGGGAAAGCGGATATCCTGTTGGGGACGCAGATGATCGCCAAGGGGCTGGACTTTCCCAACGTCACTTTGGTCGGGGTCATCAATGCCGATACCGGATTGTGGTTGCCTGACTACAATGCTTCAGAGAAGACCTTTGAGCTGCTGACCCAGGTTGCCGGCCGGGCTGGGCGGGCCGAGAAGGATGGGGAGGTCATGATCCAGACCTACAACCCGGACCACTATGCCATCAGCCTGGCGCAAAAGCAGGACTATGAGCTTTTTTACCGCAAGGAGATGCAGATGCGCCACGCGGGCAACTATCCGCCTTACTTCTACACGGCGCTGATCTCCATTGCTTCCAAAAATGAACAGAATGCCGCCAGGGAGTCCTTTAAGATCAAGCGCCGCCTGCAGGCGCAGCTTAAAGCGCCCACGATCATCCTTGGGCCGGCTCCGGCGGCAATTAGTCGGGTAAAAAATCAGTATTATTACCAAATACTGGTAAAATATAAAAGAGAGCCGCGCTTGAACGCGCTCCTGCATCAAATTCAAGACGACGCGCAGGAGATCAAAAAATATGGTTTAACGGTTGACATTGACAGTGAACCGGAAAGAATCATGTAAAAGGAGAAAATAATCAAAGTGAACTCAGTAATTTTCTTAGGGACGCCGCAATTCGGCGCCACGGTCTTGGAAGGCCTGGTCAAAGCAGGCTATGACGTCAAGGCCGTTGTCACCCAGCCGGACAAGAAGGTTGGCCGCAAGCAGAAGATCGTTTATTCCCCAGTCAAGGACCTGGCCTTAAAGCACGGGCTGCCGCTTTACCAGCCGCCCCGCCTGTCCCGTTCAGAGGAATTGGACGAGGTCTTGATGAACATTTGCCCGGACTTTATCGTGACGGCGGCTTTTGGCCAGTTTCTGCCAAGCCGCTTTCTGAAGACCGCCAAGATCGCGGCCGTCAACGTGCACGGGTCGCTTTTGCCTAAATACCGCGGCGGCGCTCCAATCCAGTACGCCCTCAGGAACGGGGACAAGGAGACCGGGGTGACCATCATGGAAATGGTCAAGGAAATGGATGCCGGCGACATGTACGCCCAAGCCACCCTGCCAATCAGCGAAGAGGATACGGCGGGCACGGTCTTTGAGAAATTGGCGCCGCTGGGCAGCCAGCTCTTGCTGGAGACTTTGCCGAAAATTGCCGACGGCAGCTGCCAAAAGCAGCCGCAAGACCCAGACCAGGTCGTCTTCTCCCCAACCATCAGCAAGGCTGAGGAAAGAATCCTGACCTCAATGACGGCTGAAGAAGCCAAGAACCTGGTCAGAGCCCTGAACCCGGATCCAGGCGCATACTTGCTGGTCAAAGGGCAGCGCTTGAAGGTCTGGCGGGCTGAAGTCGCCTCAGACAACTCCAGCCTGCCGGCCGGGTGTCTGTTGACCAACTCAGGCCGCTTTGCCATCAGCTTTGCCGACAACACGGTCTTGAACCTGCTGGAAGTGCAGCCGACTGGCAAGAAGGCCATGAAGATCAAGGACTTCTTGAACGGCCAGGGCAAGAAGTTCGTGCCAGGAGAAAGGATTGTCGATGAAGACAAAGACTAGTGCCCGTTCAGTGGCCCTGGCCACCTTGATCAAGGTCATCAAACAGGGCTCATATTCAAATATCAGCCTCAACCATGCCTTGAAGGAGGCCAAGCTGGCTAGAGAAGACCAGAACCTGGCCACCAAGCTGGTCTACGGGACCATCCAGTACCAGCTGTATTTGGAATACCAGTTAAAAGACCTGGTCAAGGGCAAGCTCAAGGAAAGCTATCTTAAGCCCCTGCTTTTGATGTCGGCCTACCAGATCTTCTTCCTGGACAAGGTGCCAACCCGAGCCGTCCTGGACGAAGCCAACAAGCTGGCCAAGGAATTTGGCCGCCGCAACTCCGGCGGCTACCGCTTGGTCAACGGGGTGCTGCGCTCCTTGCAAAGGCGGGGCGAGCTTTTGCCGGATCAAGGGGATGAGCCGCGCTATTCCAGCGTCAAGTATTCCATGCCTGAATGGCTGGTGACTTATTTCTTTGACAATTGGGGTCAGAACCGAGCCAAGAAGATCATGGCCAGCCTGAATGAGCCGGCCAAAAACGACGTGCGCATTTCTGCCCTGGCCTCTGAAGGCAGCGTGGTCAAAGGCTTGCAGGAGGCTGGCTTTGACCCGCAGCCGTCCAGTCTGACCGCTGGCTCATATGCGCTCAGCCGCGGGGGGATCGTTCAGAGTGCTTTCTTTAAGGAAGGTTTGCTGACCGTGCAAGACGAGGCGGCCAGTCTGGTCGCGAAAGCCTTTGACTTTAAGCCTGACGACCAGGTGCTGGATGCCTGCTCAGCCCCTGGCGGCAAGACCATCCAGATGGCCGAGCAAGTGCCGGACGGGCAGGTGACGGCCCTGGACATTCACGAGAACAAGCTGGGCCTGGTTCGCCAAAATGCCGCCAGAATGCATGTCGCCGGCCAGGTTTCCACCAAGGCGGCTGATGCCAGAAAGGCCGGGGAGTATTTTTCCGCCGGGCAATTTGATAAGATATTGATAGATGCACCATGCTCGGGTTTGGGACTTTTGCGCCGCAAGCCGGAAATCAGGTATACTAAGAGCATGGCAGATCTGAAAAATTTAGCGAAGATTCAATTGGCAATTTTGGATCACGTGGCTCCATTGCTGAAGCAGGGCGGGGAGCTGGTTTATTCAACCTGCTCCATTTCAGTTGAAGAGAACGAGGACAACGTGCGCGCCTTTTTGGAAACGCACCCGGACTTTGAGCTGAAGCCTTTTGCCACGGAGAAGGTCGCCAGTCAGAGCGGGATGCTGAAGATCCTGCCGGATACTTATCACAGCGACGGATTCTTTATTGCCAAGTTTACGACTAGAGGTTAGTACTTTTGATTAAGACGGCATTTGCATCAAGCATTGGTAGAGTTAGAAAGAGCAACCAGGACTTTGTCCAGATTTTTGAAAATCAAGCCGGCGTGACCATGGCCGTCGTCTGCGACGGGATGGGCGGCCATCAAGGCGGGGACGTGGCCTCAACCATGGCAGTCAGCCATTTGGGCCACAACTTCCTGACCACTGATCTCCATGACAAGAAAATGGCCAGAATGTGGCTGGACGTCCAGCTGCGGTCGGAAAACGAGACCATCCTAAAGGCCGCTGACCGCTTCCCGGACCTGAATGGAATGGGGACGACCATCGTCTTGGCCATCTTTTTTGACCAGGACGTCTTGATTGCCCACCTGGGCGACTCCCGTGCCTACTCTTACTCAGAAGGCGAGTTCATCCAGGTGACGGAGGACCACTCTTTGGTCAATGAATTGGTCAAGATGGGCCAAATCACCAAGGAGCAGGCCAAGAACCACCCGCAGAAGAACATCATTACCCAAGCCTTGGGCGTGTCCAGCACCATTGATCCAGAATACAATGAGCTTGACATGAAGGATGGCGACATTTTCCTGCTGTGCACCGATGGCCTGACCAATTCCTTGTCAGATCCGCTGATCCAGCAGATTCTGGCCACCAAGGGGCTGTCTTTGAAAGACCGCTGCAACAAGCTGATCAACGAAGCAAACCGCTTGGGCGGCGGAGACAACATTACCGTATGCCTTGTACAAAATGAGGAGGATGGTGCGAGTGATCAATAAGGGTTATCTGCTTGGAGATCGATACCGCATCGTTGATACTTTGGGTGAAGGCGGGATGGCCAACGTCTACTTGGCTGACGACATTATCCTGAAAAGACAGGTTGCCGTCAAAATCATCCGCCTGGACTTGCAGAAGGATTCGCAGGTGACGGCCCGCTTTGAAAGAGAAGCGCTGGCCACCAGCGAATTGAGCCATCCCAACATCGTGTCAGTGTTTGATGTGGGCTCCGACCACGGCTTGCCCTACATGGTGATGGAATACGTCAAAGGTCCGGATTTGAAGGAATACATCCAGGACAATACGCCAATTCCGTTGCCCAAGGTGATCAAGATCATGGACCAGATTCTCTCGGCCATGTCCTTGGCCCACAAGCACGGGGTCATCCACCGGGACCTCAAGCCGCAGAACATCTTGATGGATGAAAATGGCAACATCAAGATTGCCGACTTTGGGATCGCCGTAGCCCTCAACCAAACGACGATTACGCAGACTAATTCGGTCCTGGGCTCAGTCCACTATATGTCGCCAGAACAGACCCGCGGGGGAATGGTGACTAAACAGTCAGATATTTATTCTTTAGGGATCATCTTATATGAGCTGTTGACCGGGCAGGTGCCGTTCAATGGTGAAACGCCAGTGGTCATTGCCTTGAAACACGCGGAAGACGAGATCCCTTCTTTGCGCAAGCAAAACAAGGACATTCCCCAAGCCTTGGAAAATGTCGTCTTAAAGGCGACGGCCAAGGATCCGCGGGATCGCTATGCCTCAGTTGACGAGATGAAGGCCGATCTGGACACCAGTCTGGATCCAAGCCGCCTCAATGAGCCGCTCTTCCGGCCGAGCCACAATAATGACGACAAGACCAAGATCTTGCCTGCCTTCAACGGCAAGGTCATGCAGGCGGCCAAGCAGGAAGCAGCGTCCAGAGAGCAGCAGGAGCCAAAGAAGCAGAAGCATTCGCTTTTGGCCAACATGAAGAAGTACAAGTGGTGGTGGATCGGGTCAATCTTCCCGGTCTTTGCCATCCTGCTCTTCATGGTTCTTTCGGTCGGCCACAACAACGTGCGCGTGCCTAACGTGACGAACATGAGTGAAGTGGCAGCCAAGGCTTCCCTGCAGGGGTCCGGGCTGGTAATCGGCTCAGTCGTTAAAAAGAATTCAAGCGAAGTCAAGAAGGGCAAGGTCATCTCGACCACGCCGCCAGCTGACAGTCCGGTCAGCCGGGGGCACAAGGTCAGTCTGGTCATCTCCAAGGGCCCGGTCTTGACCAAGGTGCCTGACGTTGAGGGGACTTACGTGAACGCGGCCAAACAGAAGCTGACCAAGCTCGGCTTCAAGGTCAAGGTCAAGGAAGCCCCGTCAAACGAATACTATGCCGGTCTGGTCATGTCGCAAAGCGTCAAGGCTGGCAGCAAGATTGACGCCAAGAAGCAGGCGATCACCTTGATCGTTTCGGCGGGTTTTGACCAGGAGGAGAGCCGGCCAACGGCCAGTTCCTCCAGCAAGGCCAGCTTCAAGCTGGCTGACCTGACGGGCAAGTCTTTGAAAGAGGCGCAGGACTACGCCAAGGCCAAGGGCTTGGCTTTGAAGGTCACGAAAGACTATTCAGATTCGGTGGCCAGCGGCAAGATCATTTCCACTGATCCAGATGCCGGCAGCAGCATGAAGGAAGGCGACAGCCTGGCGGTTACCGTTTCAGAGGGCGAGAAGAACAAGACGGTCAAGAAGACCTTCTCCGTGGCTTACAAAGCTCCGGCAAGCAGCGCAAGCGACGAGGATAATGATGATTCTTCATCGGCCTCCTCGTCTTCAAGTCGAGGCAACCACATCCGCATCTACATTCAAGACGACGATCACAGTCTGGGCAATATCTACCGTGACCAGTACATTACCAAGGACACGGACTTCACGATCACCTTCAACGTGACCAAGGGTGACGGGAAGATCAAGATCATGCGCGATGACGACACGGTCGTTGATGAAACCGTTGCGGCAGATGAAAGCGGGGATTAAATGACGGAACTAGCAGAAGGCACGGTCATTTCACTGATTGCCGGCTATTACGACGTAGAGACTTCAGCTGGCCTGGTCCGAACCAGAGCTCGGGGCGTCTTTCGCAAGACAAAAGAAAAGCCCCAGGTCGGCGACCGGGTCAAGATTAAGCTGGATGACCAGGGCTTGGCCTATCTGGTGGAGATCATGCCCAGAAAGAACCGGATTGGGCGGCCAGCCGTGGCCAATGTCGACCACGTGCTGCTGGTAATTTCAGCCGTGGAGCCAGACTTCTCGCTCCAGCTGCTGGATCGCTTCTTGACCTTTTTTGCCTGGCAGGGGGTTGATGTCGCAATCTATCTGTCAAAGAGCGACTTGGTCCAAGTAGACCGGCTGGCTGAAATCAAGGACCAGCTGGCCTACTACCAAAAGATCGGCTATCCGGTCTATTTGAGCCGGGACGTTCTGGCAGAAGAGCTGCCTGGGGCAATTGGCCAGGAACGGATCTGGACTTTGGCTGGCCAGTCCGGGGCAGGGAAGAGCACCCTGCTCAACTTTATCAAGGCTGACGCCAACCAGGCGACGGGGGCGATTTCGACCAGCCTGAACCGGGGGCGGCACACGACCAGAAGAGTTGAGCTGTTTAAATTGGGAGCGGGCTTTTTGGCTGACACGCCAGGCTTTTCGGCCATTGACCTGACCCCGATCAAGCTGAACGAGCTTTGTGGGTATTTTGCCGAGTTCAAGCGGCTGGCCGGGGGATGCAAGTTCCGCGGCTGCCAGCACTTGAAGGAGCCCAAATGTGCCGTCAAGGAAGCCCTGGAAGCCGGAGAAATCGCGCAGAGCCGCTATGATGACTATCTGGCCATGCGGACGGAAATTTCTGAAGGCCGGATTCCAGAATACTTGAAGTAGGAATAACAAATGGATGCTTGCGCTTTATTGGGCGGGCCGAAGGAAAACTGGCCCGCTGACTTGAAAGAACGGCTGGCCGCGGCAAAGGCAGCAGGTCAGCTCTTGGTTGGCGTTGACCGGGGTGCCTTGTTTATGCTGGAGATGGGCCTGGCGCCGGATTTGGCGGTAGGGGATTTTGATTCGCTTAAGCCGCATGAATTGAGCTGGGTCGAGGACGTGGTGCCTGATATCCGCTACTCAGTGCCCAAAAAGGATTGGACTGATTCCGAGCTCATGCTGGGGATTGCCTTTGAAGACTATCAGCTTGACCGGCTCAAGCTTTATGGAGCGACGGGCGGCCGGATGGACCATTCATTGATCAATCTCTTTGACATTTTGAATCCGAATCTGCGTCCCTATGCCAACCAGGTCAGCCTGGAAGAC
Organism: Lactobacillus porci; assembly: GCF_009695985.1. NCBI lineage: Bacteria > Bacillati > Bacillota > Bacilli > Lactobacillales > Lactobacillaceae > Lactobacillus > Lactobacillus porci. The sequence goes on along the minus strand of NZ_VUMX01000003.1, from coordinate 97,701 downwards.
AAGCAGAATCTGATCATCTACCGCAACGCGGGCAGCTACGCGATTCCGCAGGAAGGGGACTACGCTTATTTTGGCGTGACCTGCCTGACCCCGGTCCGCCAGCTGACGATCAAGGATGCCTTGTATGAATTGGCGCCGTATGACGGGGACTACCTGCGCTCATTTACCTCCAACGAATTTTTGCCGGGAAAAGCTGATTTTAAGCTTTCGCTGGCTTCCGGGTCAGTGGCGGTCGTATATTCCAAGGACTTGATCCGCTTTGACCAAGTTTGAGGGCAAAGAATAACCGAATTCACTTAAGTCTCGCTGAAAAGCGGGACTTTTTTGTTAAGAAAAAACAAGATTGAACAGATTCAATTTATGCCGTATGATAAGAAACATATTTGAATACTTAAATGAATGAGTCCCAGTGTACGGAGGAAAAATATGACATTAAAGTATGCCAGCAAGTGGAAAATGCTTGCTTTTATCATTTTCGCGGCGGCGAAGGCCTTGCAGGCGGTGTTTATCGCTTATATGTTCCAGCAGTTCGTCAACTTTGCCCAAAATCCGCAAGGCAGTCTGCTTGAGATGACCGTGTAAGCCGTCGCCGGCATTCTGCTCTTCGCGGTCTTGGCCTTGGTCTACCAGATCTTGAAGGCGGAGATCATCAAAGAGGTCAACCTGGAGATCAAGCGGCGGGCCAGCAGGTACCTATTGTATTCAGAAAATGCTGATCCCAAGCTTGACCTGTCATTCATGACCAATGACTTAAAGCAGGTCGAGAGCCACCGGGTGGAAGCTGAACTGGAGATCGTCTTCAACGGCTTGCAGTTCGTCGCGGCTTTTGCGGCAGGAATTGCGGCTTCTTGGTACTTGTCCTTGATCTTCTTTGCGGCCTCATTGGCACCCGGGATTCTGCAGAACCTGTTTGGGCCAAAAATTGAAGCGGCCTCAAAGGATTGGGAGCAGGAGAACAGCAGGTATACGGAAGCCATGGCTGACACTATCAGCTTTGCCTCTTTTGCCCGGCTGTATGACGTTGAAGATAGTATTTTTTCCAGAATTCTGCACTACAGCCAGCGAATGGAGAGGGCCTTGGCCAAGATGAACCGGGCGCAGCTGATCACGACCGAGCTGATCACCTCTTTTGCCTATATTTGCAGCCTGGGCCTGCCATTAAGCATTGGGATCTACTTTGTGACCCAGAAGCAGGTCAGCTTGGGGACTTTCATGATGATTACCCAGCTGGCCAACAACTTTATCAACCCAATCGTTGGCATTTTTGCTTCAGTCAATGACATTAAGACCAGCAGTCCAATTTGGGAAAAGTTTGCCAAAGTGGCCAATTATGATTGCCAGAAAACGCCAGCTACGAAGAGGGCCTTCAAGGAGCTGGAACTGGATGACGCGGCCGTGCAGCTTGGCAAGCGCCGTCTGCTTAACGGTCTGGACTTAAAAGTCAAGCGGGGCGAGAAGGTCCTGCTTGAAGCGCCATCCGGCTGGGGCAAGTCAACCCTGCTGAACGTGCTGGTCGGCCGGATTCCGCTGGCCAGCGGGGAATACGAAATCAATGGCCAGAAATTGGCGGGCGGCTGGAATGAGGCTCATGAATACTTTGCTTTTGTCCAGCAGAAGCCATACATTCTCGATGATACGATTGAGTACAATATTGCCTTAGGCAGAAAGGCCAGCCGTGAGGATTTGCTGGCGGTCTGCCAAAAGGCTGGCTTGGGCAGTCTGGTGCAGGAAAAGGGACTGGACTACCAGGTTGGCAAAAATGGCGAGAAGCTCTCAGGCGGGCAAGGGCAGCGCTTAGAGATTGCCCGTGCGCTCTTGGCCAAGCGGCCGGTCTTGCTCGCGGATGAGGCAACGTCAGCTCTGGATCCACGCCTGTCCAGCCAGATTCACCAAACCATTCTGCAAAACTTTCCTGGGACCGTAATTGAGGTAGCCCACAAGATTTCAGATGAAGAAAGGGCCATGTTTGACCGGGTCGTCAAGCTGGATGAAGAATAAAGCCAAAAGTACGCGACCACTCAAGAAGCTTTCAATAACAAAAATAAGCCTCATTTCAAACGAAGTGAGGCTTATTTTTTCAGCGAAACTGATGCACAAATCACTTTAATGCACATGCTGGAGCAAAATAAAACCCGCCAGATCATTGATCTGACGGGCTTTTCTGTCGATTAGACACGGGTAACTTTACCGGACTTCAAAGTCTTGGTTGAAACCCAAACGCGCTTAGGCTTGCCGTTAACAAGAATGCGAACTTTTTGAAGGTTTGGCTTCCAAGAACGACGAGTTGAGTTCAAGGCGTGTGAACGTCTGTTACCAAAAGTGGTCTTCTTACCGGTTACGAAATCTTTTGCCATGCTGCTAAACCTCCTTTACTTGTGTTCTCATACTTTATAACCTTACCATAAACTTTGGGGCATTTCAACGCCTTTTTGAAAAAAGTATTTCGCCATTTTCTGGAAAAATGAGAGGGAAAATGCTGGCTTTATCCAAGGTTATGTTAAAATAAATATGTATATTGGATGAAAAGACGGAGGATGAACATGGCTGTTAAAATCAAAACAAAGTATGGTTTGATTGATATTTCAAACGGTGTAATTGCAACTGTTGTTGGTGGTGCAGCTACGTCTAACTATGGCGTTGTCGGAATGGCATCAAAGAATGCTCTTAGAGATGGCGTAAGCAGCATCTTGAGCCGGGCAAACTACAAGCGTGGCGTTGTAGTCAAGTCCACGGAAAATCAAGTTACGGTCGATGTTTACATTATTGTCGGCTATGGCTTGAAAATTTCAGAAGTAAGTCGTAATGTACAAGACAGTGTCAAATATAACTTAAGAAGCCAGCTGGGAATCGACACCAAGGCGGTCAACGTGATCGTTCAAGGCGTCAAGGTTCTTGATGACTAGGCTAAGCGGAGGATTTGAGATTGGTTTTAAGTGAAATTAGCAGTAAAGAATTTAGAGACATGGTCCGGATTGCATCCCACCGCATGAGCAAGAACGTGCAATTCGTCAATGATCTAAATGTTTTCCCAGTTCCTGACGGTGACACTGGTACCAACATGAACTTAACCATGGAAAGCGGCGCTAAGGCCGTTTCCGAAAATACCAGCGACAAGGTCAGCGACTTGACCGAAAGTCTGGCCAGAGGGATGCTGATGGGAGCCCGCGGCAACAGCGGCGTAATTACTTCCCAGCTGTTCCGCGGCTTCTACAAGGCAACGCAAGGCATGGATACCTTGAACGCCCAGGAACTGGCAAATGCCTTCAGCAACGGTGTAGCTACTGCCTACAAAGCTGTCATGAAGCCCGTTGAAGGCACGATTTTAACGGTTGCCAGAGTGGGTGCCCAAGAAGGGGCCAACAAGGCAAACGAAACCAGCGACGTGGAAGAGGTCATGAAAGCAGTTGTTGAAGGGGCCAAGAAGGCCTTGAAGACGACGCCAGACCTGCTTCCGGTTTTGAAGCAGGTTGGCGTGGTTGACTCCGGCGGCCAAGGGCTGGTCTTCATCTATGAAGGCTTCCTGGAAGGGCTGCTCGGCGAAAACTTTGACGACAAGTACGTTCCAGACGCCGATGACATGAGCGCCTTGATCAACGCGACCCACCACCAGTCAGTTCAAGGGCAGCTGGCTACCCAGGACATCGCCAACGGCTACTGTACCGAAATCATGGTTGACTTGAAGGCCGACGTGCCTGACAAGAAGCCATTTGACCTGGAAGAATTCCGTCAGCACCTGTCCCAGCTGGGTGACTCCCTGCTGGCCGTTTCAGATGGTGAAATCGCCAAAGTTCACGTCCACACTGAACACCCAGGCGAAGTCTTCCTGTACGGGGCACAATTCGGCCAACTGGGCAAGATCAAGATCGACAACATGCGCATTCAGCACGAGACCATCGTCGGTCATGAAGAAGAGCAGCAAGAAGCCGTTGACTTTGCCGTGATCGCGGTGGCATCCGGCAATGGGGTCCGGCAGCTGTTTGAAAGCGAAGGGGTCAACCGGATCATCTCTGGTGGTCAAACCATGAACCCGTCAACGCAAGACATCATTGATGCCATTACCAAGTCAGGCGCCAAGAAGGCTATCATCCTGCCAAACAACGGGAACATCATCATGTCCGCCAAGCAGGCGGCTGAAGTGGCCGAAATTCCGGTTGGCATCGTGCCAAGCAAGACCATCCAACAAGGCTTGACCGCGATGCTGGCCTTCAACCCGGACGCCAGCGTTGATGAAAACGTGGAAGCCATGACTGACGAGCTTGACTCAGTCAAGTCCGGTGAAGTTACCCGGGCAACCCGGGACACGGTCATCAACGACGTTGAGATCCATAAGGACGACTACATCGGGATCGTTGACGGGACCATTGAGGTCGACAACCCGGACGTCATCGCCGCTACTGTAGCCATGACTGAGAAGATGCTTGACGAAGATTCCGAGATCATCACCGTGATGTACGGCAGCGATGCCAGCCAAGAGCAGGCTGAAAAGATCTTGGATGCCTTGGAAGCCAAGCACCCGGACGACGACTACGAGTTTGAAGTGCACGACGGCGGCCAGCCAGTCTACAATTTCTTGGTCTCAGTAGAATAATGACAATAAATGAAGCAGCATTCAGTCCGGCAACTGATTTGAAGGGCGTCGGGGTCAAGACGGGGGAAGGCCTGCGCACGCTAGGCATCTGCAGCATCTATGACCTGCTCTTCTATTTCCCTTACCGTTATGACGAATTGGCCAGCCTGCCGCTGGACCAGCTGATGGACGGCCAGAAGGTCATGCTGAAGGGGATCGTCGCCACCGCCCCATACCAGAACTTTTTTGGCTATCACAAGAGCCGGGTGAGCTTCAAGATGAGAATTGATCATGATATTATCATGGTCAATTTTTTTAATCAGCCATGGCTGACCAAGCAGCTGGAGATCGGCCAGAAAGTCGCCATCTACGGCAAGTACAACCTGGCCAAGCAAAGCCTGTCAGCTTACAAGCTGGTCGCCAAAAGTCACGGCGATGACGGAATGGCCCCGGTTTATTCGGTCAACCGCCATATCAAGCAAAAGAAGCTGCAGAGCCTGATTGATGAGGCAATTGCAGAATATGGCAGCCAGATCGGCAATGCCGTTCCTGACTGGCTCAGGAAGAAGTACCAGCTCATGAGTGACCAGGAATTGGTTGAGGGGATGCACCACCCCAAGAGTCCGGCACAAGCCAAGGCGGCCCGGCGCAGCGCGGTCTTTCGCGAATTCTTCATCTTCCAGATGCAGATGGCCTTATTGGCCAGCAGCAACCGTCAGCACAAGGGTCAGGCCAAGAAGTACGACCTGAAAGAGATTGCGGCTTTGACCAAGTCGCTCCCGTTTGAGCTGTCAGCGGACCAGAAGCAGGTGATCAATGAAATTTTTGCTGATATGTTCGTTGACCGGCAAATGCATCGCCTGCTCCAAGGGGATGTAGGGTCCGGGAAGACGATCGTGGCCGTGTTCGCGATCTACGGGGCTATTACGGCTGGCTATCAGGCAGCCTTGATGGTGCCAACGGAAATTCTGGCCAGCCAGCACTTCAAGAAGATTGACGACCTCCTGCGTCCCTTTGGGGTCAGAGTCGCCCTTTTGACTGGGTCAACCAAGGCCATGGAGCGGCGGGAGATCTACAAGGAGCTGGCCGATGGGACCATCAACTGCGTGATCGGGACCCATGCCTTGATTCAGGACAAGGTGGCCTTCAAGAAGCTGGGCTTGGTCATAATCGACGAGCAGCACCGCTTTGGCGTGGCACAGCGCCTGGCCCTGCTGAACAAGGGAGATCACCCGGACCTGCTGGCCATGACCGCGACGCCAATTCCGCGGACTTTGGCCCTGACGGTCTATGGGGACATGGACCTGTCTGAGATCCGCCACCTGCCGGCAGGGAGAAAGCCGATCATTTCCAGCTGGAAGACCAGTTCGGAAATGGACCAGGTCTACGCCCTGATGCGCGAGCAGCTGGCCCGGGGCTTCCAGATCTATGCCGTCACGCCCTTGATTTCCGAATCAGCAACGATTGACTTGGAGAACGCGGAGGAATTGTACAAGAAGCTGGCCCATGATTTTCCGGGCCAGCATGTCGTCCTCCTCCACGGACAGATGAGCGGGGAAGAAAAGGAAGAGATCATGTCCCAGTTCTCGGCAGGGCAGATCGACATTCTGGTAGCCACCAGCGTCATTGAAGTCGGGGTAGACGTGGCCAATGCCAACATGATGGTCATTTTTGACGCGGACCGCTTTGGCCTCAGCCAGTTGCACCAGCTGCGCGGCCGGATCGGCCGGGGACAGACCCAGAGCTACTGCGTCTTTTTGGCAGACCCGAAGACGGCCGCGGGCAAGCAGCGGATGCAGATCGTGGCGGCAACGACTAACGGCTTCAAATTGGCTGAAGAAGACTTGAAGATGCGGGGGGAAGGCGACCTTTTTGGCAAGGCCCAGTCTGGTCTGCCGGAATTCAAGGTCGGCAATGCCGTGACCGACTACAAGACCCTGGTCGCAGCCAAGGAAGTGGCCAGTGAGATCGTCGCCAGCGATCCGGACCTGGCCGGAGATGAATTGGCTGACCTGAAGCGGGTGTTAGACTATAATAGACTTGTACAGGCCAGAGCCTAGACACAAATGGAAAAGAGTACAGAATCATGAGAAGAATTGCAGTAGACGCCATGGGCGGCGAAAATGCCCCACAGGCGATCGTAGAAGCCGTGCTTAAGGCAAAGAAGGAGCTTCCTGAAACTGAATTTATCCTGTTTGGCGATGAGGCTAAGCTCAAGGAGCTGGTGGGCAGCGACCGCGAGCGGGTGCAAATCGTGCCAACCACGGAAGTCATCCAGGATGAGGACGAGCCAGTCAAGGCCATGCGGACCAAGAAGGACTCCTCAATGGTCGTCGCGGCCAACTGGGTCAAGAAGGGGCAGGCAGACGCCCTGCTGTCCTTGGGCAACACTGGGGCCCTGCTGGTCTGCGGGATCTTTATCGTGGGCCGGATCAAAGGGGTTGAGCGTCCAGGCCTGATGCCAACCATGCCCGTGCAGAATTCCGATGATGGCTTCAACATCATTGACGTTGGTGCCAATGCCGAATCCAAGCCGGAATACCTCCTGCAATGGGCGGAAATGGCCTCCTACTACGCGGAAAAGGTCCGCGGGGTCAAGAATCCGCGCGTAGCCCTCTTGAACAATGGGGCTGAATTTGACAAGGGTGATGCCCTGCACAAGGAAGTCTACCAGCTGCTCAAGGACTCCAATTTGAACTTCATTGGCAACATCGAAGGGCATGAATTGCTGACCGGCAAGGCGGACGTCGTGGCGACTGACGGCTTTACCGGCAACGCGGTCCTGAAGTCCATTGAAGGCTCAGCCTCTGTCATCATCCACCTGCTCAAGGACAGCCTGATGAGCAACGGCTTGAAGGTCAAGCTCGGGGCATTAATGGCCAAGCCTGCCTTTAAGGAAGTTGCCAGCCGCTTTGACACGGCCAAGTACGGCGGGGCCGTCTTAATGGGGCTCAAGTCCCCGGTAGTCAAGCAGCACGGTCGGGCAGACGCGCGCGGGATCTACTATGCCATCAAGCAGGTCGACAAGATGCTGGCTGAGAATCTGATTGAAGCCTTCAAGGAAGAGTTCAGCAAGTAGGCAGTGAGCATAAATGCTGTAATCTGCCCTTGGATAGGCTATAATTGGCAAAGCAAGCAAATAGCAGACAAATAGCTTAATAAATAAAGAATTCAGGAGAAAAAAGATGACTGAAGAAGAAATTTTCAACAAGATTGCCGAATTGATTGCTGACAATTTTCAATTAGACAAGGACAAGATCACCATGGACACCAACTTTACCAAGGACCTGGATGCAGACTCAATTGACTTGGTGGAATTCATCATGCAGCTTGAAGATGAATTTGGCGCGGAAATTCCTGACGAGGACGCGGAAAACATTGCCACGGTCGGGGATGCCGTAAAGTATATCAAAGCCCATCAAGGATAATTTTGATTACCAAAGGGCAGTGAAGATTCTTTTAAAAATTACAAAAAAGAGGATGAGCATTCATCCTCTTTTTTTGCGCCATATATTAACGGTAACGGAAGCAAAAAATTAAATGAATGGCCCGGGGGGCAAGCCTTAACTGGTTATGCGAAAAAACGGAGCATAAAAGCGCTATAATTCCCATCACCGTGGCAATGTACGCATATTCATCAATTCACTGGTCAAAAAATGCTTCATTAACAGAAAATGGCAATCAGTCAGGCTTTGTTAAGAAAAATTATCATAAAAATCCGGAAAAATTCGCAAAAAAGCCATAAAAAACTCACAATAAATGCTGAAGGGCTATTGAAATTGTCTGTCAAAGAGTTATGCTAGAAAAGTATAAACAAAAGCACGATGAGAGTTGCATTAAATCTTTAATGAATTCTGAAGGAGAAGATATGGATAATCATCAAGACATTCTATTAGACGTAGAAAATCTCCATACCGGTTATCGCCTGCAAGGCAAGTTCTATGATGCCGTCGACGGCGTTGACTTCACATTGAAGCGCAACGAAGTTCTGGCAATCGTCGGGGAATCCGGCTGCGGCAAGAGCACCATTGCTTCCAGCATTGTTGGCTTGTACGACCGCAAGAACACCCGCGTGACAGGCGACATTAAATATAAGAACCTGAACCTGGTTAGCTTGACGGACGGCTTGTTTGACCAGATTCGCGGCAACGACATTGGCATGATCTTCCAAGACCCAATGTCCAGCTTGAACCCCTTGATGAAGGTCGGTGACCAGGTAGCCGAATCCTTGCTTTACCACACCAAGATGAACAAGGGGCAACGGCGGGCCAGAGTCATCGAACTCTTCAAAGAAGTCGGGATGCCAAAGCCCGAAACGATGTACGACATGTACCCGCACGAGTTGTCAGGCGGTCTGCGGCAAAGAGTCGTGATCGCCATGGCGGTGGCCTGCAAGCCGGAGATCATCATCGCTGACGAGCCAACCACTGCCCTGGACGTAACCATCCAGGCTCAGATCCTGGACTTGCTCAAGGAAATCCAGAAGGAATCTGAATCCGGGATCATCCTGATCACCCACGACTTGGGCGTCGTGGCGGAAACGGCTGATGAAGTCGCCGTCATGTATGCGGGCCAGATCGTGGAAAAGGCCGACGTTAAGACCTTGTTCTCTCATCCGCTTCACCCATATACCAGATCGCTTTTGAACTCCATGCCCCAGTCGGACGCTGACGACGAAGACCTGCACGTCATTCAAGGGACGGTGCCGTCTTTGAAGAACATGCCAAGAGAGGGGGACCGGTTCGCCGCAAGAATTCCTTGGATTCCGGCCAGCGAGCATGAAAAGGTGCCGGTCATGCACGAGGTTGCGCCAAACCACTTCGTCCGCTGCACCTGCTGGAAGAATTTCCACTTCCAAAATGATTGAGAGGGTTTAGAAAAATATGGCAAATGAAATCATTCAAATCAAGGACCTGAAGGTCCACTATCCCGTTCGCTCAGGTTTTTGGAACCGCATCACCGACTACGTGCGGGCCGTCGATGGCATCAGCTTCTCCATCAAGGAAGGCGAAACCTACGGCCTGATCGGGGAATCCGGCTCCGGCAAGTCAACGACTGGCAAGGCCATCGTTGGGGTTGAGAAAGTTACCAGCGGACAAATCATCTACAAGGGCCAGGACATTACCAAGGCTTCAGTCAGACGCAAATTGAACTACAACAAGGACGTGCAGATGATCTTCCAGGACTCCATGTCCAGTCTGAACCCCCGCAAGCGGATTGAAGACATCATCGCTGAACCGATCAGAAACTTCGAAAATCTGACGACTGACCAAGAGCGCGACCGGGTTCAAGAATTGCTCGACATCGTCGGGATGCCCAGCGACGCCATCTACAAGTTCCCGCACGAGTTCTCTGGCGGCCAGCGGCAAAGAATCGGGATTGCCCGGGCCGTGGCCACCAACCCGAAGCTGATCGTGGCTGATGAGCCGACCAGTGCCTTGGACCTGTCCGTTCAGGCCCAGGTCTTGAACTTCATGAAGCACATTCAGCAGCAGTACAACATTGCCTTCTTGTTCATTTCCCACGACTTGGGCGTCATCAAGCACATGTCCAAGAACCTGGCAATCATGCACCGGGGCCGGCTGGTTGAAGTCGGCAGCTTGGAAGAGATCTACAAGAACCCGATGCACATCTACACCAAGCGCTTGCTGGCCGCCATTCCGCAAGTTGACGTTGAAAACCGTGACGCCCACGCAAACGAGCGGCGCAGAATTGAGCGTGAGTTCCAAAAGAACCAAAAAGACTGGTACGACAAGGACGGCCGGGTCTACCCGCTGCAGGAGGTTGCGCCAAACCACCTGGTGGCCTTGCCTAAGGAACAAATCGATGGAGGAGAATAGCATATGTGGAAAACAATTTTGAAGCGCGTGCTGATCATGATTCCGCAATTGATCCTGCTCAGCATGATCGTTTTCATCCTGGCCAAGATGATGCCAGGGGACCCGTTCACGGGCTTGATCAACCCTAACTCAAGCCAGGCCACGATCAATCACTTAAAGCACGTCTATGGCCTGGACGACCCAGTGCCGGTTCAGTACCTTCGCTGGGTGAAGAACCTGCTGCATGGGGATTTTGGACAAAGCTACATTCAGCACGTTTCCGTATCTTCCCTGATTGCGGACCGAGCTCAGAACACCTTCTGGCTGTCGCTTTTGTCAACGCTGCTGCTCTACGGCATTGCCATCCCGATGGGGATCGCGGCCGGCAAGCACGAAGGCGAATGGCAAGACAGAGCGATCTCAATCTTTAACTACGTAACCTACGCCATCCCAGGCTTCGTCTTCTACCTGCTTGGCTTGTGGCTCTTTGGCTTCACTCTTGGCTGGTTCCCAATCAGCGGGACCGTGTCCGCCAACGCTTCAGGCTTCTGGGGCGTCTTCTGGAGCCGGCTGGACCACATGATCCTGCCAGCCATCTTGTACGCGATCATCGCGACGACTGGGACCGTCCAATACCTGCGGACCGGGATCATTGACAACAAGGTTGAAGACTACGTCAAGACGGCCCGGTCAAAGGGCGTTCCGGAAAAAGTGGTCTTTAACAAGCACATTCTCCGCAACTCCTTCCTGCCAATCGCAGCCTTCCTGGGCAACACCATTACCGGCCTGCTTGGCGGGTCAATGATCATTGAAACGGTCTTCTCCTTCCCAGGGATGGGGAAGCTGTTTCTTGACTCAATTGCCCAAAGAGACTATACGACCCTGACGGCCTTGATCATGATTTATGGGACCTTGACCCTGCTGGGCAACTTATTGTCCGACATTATCATGAGTTTGGTCGACCCAAGAATTCGCGTGAAGTAGAGGTGGAATAAATGGCTTTATTTACTATTGGCAAAAAGAAAAAGCAAGACGAAGAGCGAGTTATTCCACCATCAGCCCTGAAAGTGGCCTTTCAGGAAATCTTCCGCAGCAGGACCGCTACGGTTGCCTTCTGCACGATTGTCTTTATTCTCCTCTTTACCTTTGTTGGCTCTTTGTTCTTGAAGAGCAGTCAGGTAACTGAGATGCACATTCTGGAATCCTATGCCGGATGGGGGGAAAATGGCCACATCTTCGGGACTGACAATGGGGGCCGCGACATCTTTAAGCTGTTGATCATGGGCGGGAGAAACTCAATCATGATCGGGCTGATGGTCACGCTTCTTTGTGAAGTCGTCGGCTTGGTCGTTGGTCTGGTTTCCGGCTACTTTGGCGGCGCCATTGACAACATCATCATGCGGATCGTGGACTTTATCCAGATTTTGCCGCAAATGCCAATTTTGATCGTCTTGGTTACCGTCGTGCCAAATTACAACGCGATGACTTTGGTCTTGCTGATCTCCATGTTTGGTTGGACCACTGAAGCCAGATACTACCGGTCATTCGTCCTGTCGCAGCGTGAGCGCGACTATGTCCTGGCTTCAAAGACTTCTGGCTCATCCAATGCCAAGATCATGTTTAGAGAAGTGCTGCCAAACATCGCTTCAATGATCATCATTGACGTCGTATTGAGCGTTTCCGGCAACATTGGGATTGAAACCGGTCTGTCCTTCATTGGCTACGGCTTGCCGCCAAAGACGCCATCATTGGGGACGCTGATCGGCTATGCCAACGACCCAGTCAATATCATCGACCGTCCATGGCTTTGGCTGCCAGCAACGATCATGCTGCTGATCATCTGCTTGAGCATCAACTACGTTGGCCAAGCCCTGCAGAAGGCCGGGGATGCCCGTCAAAGAGAGAACTAGCCTGCTTTTTAACGAAATAAAAATAAAATTAAAATTATCATTGACTTTTAATCGTGAAAGGCTAGAATAAGCAAATGAAGACCAATTTATCTTTTCCTATGAGACTTGGGGAAAAGATAGTTGAGTTTAATATATATCTGGAGGTAGAAAAATTATGAAGAGAAGAGCACTTGGTGCGTTCGGCGTATTTATGGCCGGCGCGATGCTCTTAGCCGGATGTGGCAAGAGCAGCTCGACGAGCAGCAACAGCGGCGCTAAAGACGCTAAGAAATTCCCAGAACAAACGGCAATGACCACGGCCAAGAGTGGTGGCAGCATTACTGTTGCTGAAGAAACTGATACCCCATTTACCGGGATTTTCAACGATGAACTGGCTGATACAGCGCCTGACAGTGATGTAGCCCAATTTGGTGATGAAGCCCTGTTTGGGACTGACGACCAATACAAGATCAACAACTCCGGTTCAGCCACCTTCAAGCTCAACCGCAAGGCCAAGACGGTGACGATCGAAGTGAAGAAGGGCGTCAAGTGGTCTGACGGCAAGCAGGTTACTGCCAAGGACGTTGAATATGCCTATGAAATCATCGCCAACAAGGACAGCCAATCAACCCGCTACACCAGTTCATTGGCGGACATCGTTGGCCTGGCTGCTTACCACTCAGGCAAGGCCAAGACTATTTCCGGGATTGACATGCCAGATGGGGCAAATGGCCGCAAGGTTGTCATCCACTTCAACACGATGAAGCCAGGGATGACCCAATCAGGCAACGGCTTCTTCTGGGAATACGCCGCTCCTTACCACTACTTAAAGGACGTGCCTTTCTCCAAGCTGAAGTCAAGCGACAAGATCCGCAAGAATCCTCTGTACTACGGTCCATTCAAGGTATCTAAGGTGGTTCGTGGCCAATCAGTAACCTGGGTAAGAAACCCATACTACTGGCGTGGCACTCCAAAGCTGAAGAAGATTACTATCTCAGTCGTATCACCAAACACTGCCTCACAATCTATCAAGTCTAAGAAGTTTGACGTCATCAATGTTGTCAACTCCCAATGGAAGGAAGTTAAGGGCACTAAGGGCTACAACTTCGTTGCCAAGGTTCCGCTTAGCTACAGCTACATGGCTTACAAGGTCGGCAAGTGGGACAAGAAGTCCGGCTCAGTCAAGATGAACAAGAACAGCAAGATGGGCAACCGCTACCTCCGTCAAGCCATGGCATATGCAATGAACATTGATGAAGTCGAAAAGCACTACACTCAAGGCCTGTCTTTCAGAGTTAAGACTTTGATTCCAGAACAATTTGGCGACTTTAACAACAGCAAGCTGGCCGGCTTCCCAGAAAACCTCAAGAAGGCTAACGCCCTGCTTGACAAGGCTGGCTACAAGAAGAAGAAGGGTGAAACCTACCGCCGGGATCCAAATGGCAAGAAGCTGACCATTCACCTGGCTGCCATGAGTGGTTCACCAAACCAAGAAGCTATCGTCCAGAACTACATCCAGCAATGGAAGAAGGTCGGCCTGCACGTCACTCTGACCACTGGCCGTCTGATTGAATTCAACTCATGGGTCGACAAGATTGAAAACGATGACCCATCAGTTGACGTCTTCATGGGCGCCTGGTCACTGTCAAGCGAGCCTTCACAAGACGACATGTACGGCGCTAAGGCTCCATTCAACTTCTCACGGTTTGCAACGGCTGAAAACACCAAGCTGCTGAAGGAAATGAACAGCGAAAAGTCCTTCAACCACGCATACCGCGTAAAGAAGTTCCACGAATGGCAAGCATACATGCAAAAGGAAGCCTATGTTGTACCTATGTACAACAGTTACAGCATTACTGCTGTCAACAGCAAGCTGGTCAACTACTCACTTAAGCCTTCACAATCTGGCTTAGTATGGTACAAGACTGGCTTCAAGAAGTAATTAGATCCCAAAAACAAGCAACTCCTTATACACACGATAAAATCAACATTACATTTGCTTTTAGGGTTAAAGCAAGAAAGACGGAAGCATGGCTTCCGTCTTTTTTGCACAAAAAATCCTGCGCCAAGCAGCACAGGATAGGTCATTGCGGATTTTGCAATAAGTAGCTTTTCTTTTAGCTTAACCGGTTTGCTGTCACCGCATCAAGCTGCAATTTTCACCCGAAATCTAGAATACGTTTTACCGGTCTGCCGTGGCAGTTGGCAGGCAGAGAAAATCTTAAACAGAAGCCAGAGTTCTACTTATAGCGGGAGGGCAGGATCGCCGGGTTTCGATAGCGGAATGCATAGTTGTCGGCGTACGCGTAAACTTTGCCCTTTTTTAAGAAGAAAGGCAATCATACCCAGTATTAGCACTTATGTCCTCTCGGTAGCTGCCAAGCCAATTAAGTTTGGCGGCCAGCTTTTTCTTGACAACAGAACGTGTATCCTTTGCCACATCATAGACGTTGAGCTTTTCCCGTTTTTCAGGGAGAATGTCCAGCCACCAATGGATATCATATCGTAGCCATATGTATTCAACCATTCCTTTTCCCTTACTACACGCTAAAAGGACAAAAATGCCACTAAATAAAGTGACATTTTAAAAATTGTGTCGTTGAATTTCCAAAGCAACGATGATTTTCCGAAAGAGGTACACACCAATAGTTAAGCCAAGAAAGTTTGACCAAAATGTACTAAATGACAATTTCTCAAATAAGTATTGGATTGGCAGAATGCAGGCAAAAAAGATTGTCAATGAGATAGCAGCTCGTGCATACTTATTTTTCGGCATTTTCTTTTTTAGCTTATCCATATTTTCTCCCATCTTAATTTAGATAATACCAAATTACACCATATAACACAGCGGCTGCTGATTTTGCTGCCCACTTCGGCATATGATTCTTCACTGTATAATTATATGCCTGTTCGCTGACTTTTCCTGCTACACTACCTAAGAAAAGATCATTCCAAGCTTTTTCGAACTTCTTTAATGTGATTTTTGGATGACAGCTTTTGGCAATTTGCCATAGATTATTTGTGGCAATTTCTTGGTTACAAATTTTTTGCCAAATTTCTTGCCAATTGTACTGCCTACGCTTGCATCAACTTCCTCAGAGTTAGCATCCGCAACAATAAATATTTTGCCAGACATAGTTCACAAAAGTTGCAGATTTGGTAAACTTTTTCATATTTTCATTTCTCACTTTGATACCGATGCAGCCGGCTAACTCAGGAATTCTTTCTCAAAAAGCGCCCGAGCCCGCTGTTTGTCAGGCTCAGACAAAGCCAAGTTTGCCGAGATGTTGTCCAAATATTTATCGGCGCTATACACGGCTAGCAGTTCCTGGGGGTTAATCTTGTCAAAGGTAAAAGTGATCGCGACAATTTCGTTATTCCGTCCCCGTTTGAGCTCATATTTAAGATCTCGGAAAAACGGTGCCAACTGCAAAACAGCCTCGTCTAGCTTTCTTACAACATAAGTATTTCGGTAACATGGCTGAATGCCAAGCAGGCTGCGCAAGTCCGGGAACGACGCTTGGTAAGCCCCTTGGTTGGCCAATTCAACAAACTTGCGAAACAAGGTTTTAGCATTATTTGATTTAATCTTGCTAAAAAGCCAATTATTCCAAGAAATAAAGTCTGGCGTGTACTGGTTAAACAGCGGCAAGTCCCGGTCATTGAGCGTCACGCTTAAATTACCAGACTCAAACTTTGCCTGCCGGAAAACTGGCATTTCCTGCATTACGGCAGCAAGGTTGCCGATCAGCACATCAAACTTTTTATGGTCTTTGCCGCGATAACCCGCTGACTCTTTCAGCTCATTAGCGGTTAAACTGATCCTTTGCCGGCCTTGACCATAGAGCCGCCCAACAATAATCCAAAAAAGATTCTGCTGCGTAGCATTTAGGCCAGTCATCGGCAAATCGTTAAGCTCTTTGGCATAGCAAATATTCTGCTCAACTGGCAGATGCCAGCTAACTGTTTGTTCCATTTGTACCAGTTTGTCAAAATGCTGCTGAGTCAGCTTAAAGCGAACATTATCCAGATACACTCGCTTATTTGGAAGTCGACTTTTCTGAATAATCCGCGTAATATCCTGAATTTGCTCTGCCCTTAAATAGCACTGGTTAAAGCCCTCGCTCACGGTTATTGTGAGCTCACCTAAGGTGCTAACCCTAGCCCCTTTATGCTCTAGGCTAGTTTGGCCGTTAAAATCAAAGTTCTCATGACTATCTCGAGCGATGACGACAACAATATTTTTGACAAGGTTATTAGGAACAGAATATCCTGCACTTTGCAAAGCTTGTTTGACAGCTTCTTTATGGAAGGTAATTTGTTGGTAGATGGCTGGCGAAAGTTTTTTTACATTAAAGTAATTGCCGGTAAAATTGCGCACCTTAACTTCAATGCAGTAAATGCCAGTACTGGTAACGACCAAATTATCAATTTGATTATCAAAGTCCCCATTTCTTTGCCCGTATTGATAAGGCAGAAGAACATCATGAAAAACGATGGTAGTCTG
Organism: Lactobacillus porci; assembly: GCF_009695985.1. Taxonomy (NCBI): domain Bacteria; kingdom Bacillati; phylum Bacillota; class Bacilli; order Lactobacillales; family Lactobacillaceae; genus Lactobacillus; species Lactobacillus porci. The sequence continues at coordinate 80,919 of NZ_VUMX01000003.1, read as the reverse complement.
GTTAACTAGCTTCTTTAGTGCTTGATCAACTAGTTGCTCGCCAGCATCCCCAGTGAGCAGATTGTTGGCATTGTTCAACTGATCCTGGGACAAAATCGGGTACGGATCGCTAAGTTCAAGCTGGTTGTAACTATTTAAAATGTTGTTTATCCAATTGATTCCGGGCATGTTAGTCGTGGACAGCTGAACCGGGTAGGTATAACTAGGATTGTAAATCAGCTCACTTTTGCGGGCTGATTCAATAACGGTGTCATTATCGATTTGTTCTTCATTGGTTGTGGTAAACCAATGGTCAAAAATTCTGTTCATGGTAATCCCCCTTCACTTATTATTACAACAAAAAAAGCCAAAATTACCGAAATTAGTGGCTAAAAAATAGGTGATATTTGACAGTTCTCGTTTTTGTAAAGTTTGAAGGTAGGTGGTTGGTGCGGCTGGGGTGGCCGATGCAGCCCCCAAAGTATGTCAACCGATTGCAATTTGGCGTTTTTTCGCCCCCAAGTTGACTCAACCGGTGTGGGATTTGCCATTTTTTGCCCCCAAGTTGACTCAACTGGGCTGGTTTTTGCCGTTTTTCGCCCCCAAGTTGACTCAACTGGGCTGGTTTTTGATATTTTTCGCCCCCAGATTGACTCAACCGATGTGGGATTTGCCGTTTTTTGCCCCCAAGTTGACTCAACCGGGCTGGTTTTTGATGTTTTTCGCCCCCGAGTTGACTCAACCAGATTTGGTTGACATACTTTGGGGACGGTTTTCGACCAAATCCAAACCGGTTGATATACTTTGGGGGCTTTTTTCGACCAAATCCAAACCGGTTGACATACTTTGGGGGCGTTTTTCGACCAAAATCAAACCGGTTGACATACTTCGGGGGCTTTTTTCGACCAAATCCAAACCGGTTGACATACTTTGGGGGCGTTTTTCGACCAAAATCAAACCGGTTGACATACTTCGGGGGCTTTTTTCGACCAAATCCACGCCGGTTGACATACTTTGGGGGCATTTTCGGCCAAAATCCAAACCGGTTGACATACTTTGGGGGCAGCAGCAACGGCGCCCCCCAACTCCACCACGCCAACAAAAAAGGACCCTGTTACCAGGGTCCTTCTATCAAGGCGGCCGAATTGTCCAAAATCAGTACGGCATAGACGGCCGTGACTCCTTCTCGTTCACATCAAGGGTGTGTCAGCATCGACGTTTCCCGCGTCTGGCAGTTAAGCCAGATGCCCTCTATCTCAAAATACGCACCATGCGTTTTTCTCGACTCGTCAGCCAACCTTATAGCCCCTCCGGGCCAAATTGTCAAAAAGCCTACTGCTGCAGCTGCGCGCACCGACGCTTAATCAGCTTGTTCAGCGCCTCCTGAAACAGGGTCGACAGCAAAACATACTAATCTAGTGTTGAACGACTACTCCGTCGAGTAATCATCCAACTAGATTAGTATGTTTTGTTTTGCAATATGATCACAAGCGTTTTGATTATGTTAAAATAATTAATAAAATGGTTAAAAGTTTCAGTAAAGTACAAAATTGCTTATCAAAACGGATTGGAAATGGAAGGATTTAGTGCATGAAGAAAGTAAAAAGGATTGCCTGTCTGGCTTTGATCAGCGCGGCCTTAATCCTTGCCGGCTGCGGGAAGTCGGCCAGCAGGCAGACTAAGACGAATTCCAACAGCGGGGCTGAAGACGCCATGCAGTTCCCAGTCGCGACCAGCTTTGCCCATACCAAGGCTGGCGGTATGATTCATGTGGCGCTTGAAACGGATACTCCTTTTACCGGGATCTTCTCTGAGGAACTGGCGGACTCAAATACTGATGCCAACTTAGCTCAATTTGGATCAGAATCCCTCTTTGACACGGACAACAGCTACAACATCACCAACTCGGGGGCGGCAACTTTTTCCTTGGATCGGTCGGCCAAGACGATCACGATTACCGTCAAGAAGGGGGTCAAGTGGTCAGATGGTGTGCAGGTTACGGCTAAGGACGTGGAATATGCCTATGAAATCATTGCCAATAAGAAATCCGACAGTTCCCACTACACCAGCTCTCTGCAAAACATCGTGGGCTTAAAAGAATACCACGACGGCAAGAGCGCCACGATCTCCGGCATCGAGATGCCAAATGGGCCAAGCGGTCGCAAGGTGGTCATCCATTTCAAAGAAATGCACCCAGGGATGCTGAAGTCCGGCAATGGTTATTTTTGGGAATCAGCCGCCCCTTACCACTACCTTAAAGGGGTGCCGTTTGACCGGTTGGTGACTTGTGCACAGATCAGAAAGAAACCCCTTTACTTTGGCCCTTACCAGGTTGAGGACATCAGTGCCGGCCAGTCAGTCACTTGGGTCAGAAACGAGTACTACTGGCGGGGAAAGCCCCAGCTTAAGAAGATCATTATTTCGATCATCTCGCCAAAGTCGGTGGCCACGGCAATTAAGCGGGGAACTTATGATTTGATCGAAGTGGTCAACTCCCAGTGGAAGCAGGTCCGGAATACGAAGAAGTACAATTTCGTGGCCAATATTCCTTTGGAATACAACTATCTTGGCTTTAAACTGGGCAAGTGGGATCCCAAGACCAGCAGCGTCAAGATGAATAAAAACTCCAAGATGGCCAACAAGTACCTGCGCCGCGCGATTGGCTATGCCATGAACGTCAACCAGATTCAGCGCAAGTACACCAGTGGACTGACCTTCCGGATCAAGACTTTGATTCCGGAGCAGTTCGGCGATTACTATGACAGTACGATTAAGGGCTACTATTATGATCAGAAGAAGGCCAATCAGCTGCTGGACAAGGCCGGCTACAAGTGGAAGAAGGGCGAGACTTACCGGCGCGACCCACAGGGCAAAAAGTTCGTGATTCACTTGGCGGCGATGTCTGGTGATTCTTCAAGAGAGAAAATCATTGCCAATTACATTAAAAAGTGGAAGCAGGTTGGCCTGCATGTCAAGCTGACTTCAGGGCGTCTGCTGGAATTCAACAGTTTCTACAACATGATCTTTGATGATGACCCGCAGGTTGACATGTTCATTGCCGGCTGGACTTTAAACGACGAGCCATCCCAAAACGGCCTCTACGGGGCTGGAACCCAGTACAACTTTGAGCGCTTTGAGACCGCGGAAAACACCAAGCTGCTGCAGCAGATGGATTCACAGGCCGCCTTCAACCTGACCTACCGGATCAAGATTTTCAAGAAGTGGCAGAAGTATATGAATGAGCAGGCCTTTGTAATTCCATTGACCAGCTCCTACCAGATCATGGCCGTCAACAAGCGGCTGGTCAACTTCTCGACCGAACCAGCCCAGCGCAACAACAACCACCCGCTCTGGTACCAGGTTGGCTTTAAGAAGCAAAATTAAGCAGAACTAAAATCTTCGGCCCAGCGGCTGAAGATTTTTTGTTGAATGAGTGTTAGCTGCTGGAGTATTGCATAAAAGGCCACAAATAAGGGGCGCATTTGCTATAATCTTTAGTGTTACGAAAGGATGGGAATGCATGGTCTCAACTAAATTTATTAAAATGCTTGACGAAAAGTACGGCGTGAAGTTTCACGACGCCCGCCTCTTAGAGGAGGCTTTCACGCACTCTTCATATGTGAATGAGAATCCCAAGAAGACCTTGGGCGATTATGAAAAACTTGAATTCTTGGGTGACGCGGTTCTGGAATTTACGGTGTCTGATTACCTTTACCGGCACTATCGGCACTTGAATGAAGGCGAGCTGACCCGGTTGCGGTCAAACATCGTTCGTACCGAAGGCTTCTCAAAGATGGCCCTGGATTGTGGCTTCAAGCCGGAAATCAACCTTGGCGTTGGTGAGGAGAAGGCTGGGGGCCGCGAGCGCAAGGCGCTTTTGGAAGACGTCTTTGAAGCCTTTAACGGCGCCTTGTTCCTGGACCAGGGAATTGAGGCCGTTGAAAGCTTCTTGAAGCAGACGGTCTATCCAGTGATTGATTCTGGCTTTTTTACTCCGTCGCGGGACTTTAAGACCGACTTGCAGGAATACCTGCAGCAAAATGGGAGCGTGGATATTGAATATAAGGTGATCAACGAAAGTCAGTCGCCATCCAGCTTCCGGGTAGAGGTCAGCGTCAATGGCCAGGTACTGGCCAGCGGTGAGGGCCACAACAAGAAGAAGGCGGAGCAGCAGGCTGCCCAGCATGCCTTGGAAAGATTGACTGAGGGAGGCAAATAGTGCCCTTAACTAGTTTGATATTGGACGGCTTCAAGTCTTTTGCCGACAAGACGGAAATCCAGTTTACCAACGGGATCACCGGGATCGTTGGCCCCAACGGGTCAGGCAAGAGCAACATCACCGAAGCCATTCGCTGGGTTATGGGCGAAGGCAGCGCCAAGTCCTTGCGCGGACGGAGCATGAAGGACGTCATCTTCGCGGGGAGCGAATTCAGAAAGCCCCTCAACCGGGCGGAAGTGACCATGGTTTTTGACAACCGCCAGCGCGAACTGGACCTGCCGGCTGACCGGGTGACCATTGCCCGGCGAATCCTGCAGTCTGGCGACAACGAGTACCTGATCAACGGCAAGCAGGTCCGCCTGCGGGACGTGCGGGCCCTGTTCATGGATTCGGGCTTGTCTCAAAACAGCCTGGCCATCATCTCCCAGGGGAGAGTCGACCAGATCCTGAACTCCCAGCCCAAAGAGCGGCGCGGGATCATCGAAGAAGCTGCCGGCGTCCTCCACTTCAAGCAGCAGAAGCAGCAGGCCCAAGCCCAGTTGGAAACGACCAATGACAACCTGATCCGGATCAACGACCTGGTCAAGGAATTGGAGAAGCGGATTGAGCCGCTGCATGAGCAAAGCTCCCTGGCGATGGAATACAAGTTCCAAAAGCAGGGGCTTGACCGCGATTTGAAGACGCTTTTGGCCTTTGAAATCGACAATTTCAACCAAGAGCGGGAAGAAACCATGGCCAAGGCCACGCAAAGCAAGCAGATCCTGGACAAGCTTGACGCTGAAGTCAAGCAGTCTCAGGCCAAGCTGGCCGCCAAGCGGGAAGAGTTTCAAATGGAAAGCCAGCGCCGGGACGGCCTCCAGCAGGAAGTGCTGGAGGTGACCAAGCGCCTGTCGGAGATCAGCACCCATTTGCAGATGGCTCAGCAGTCTCGCCAGTATGACCAGGCCACCAAAAGCGAATATGAGCGGCAGGTCCAAGAGCTTGAGAGCGACCTGGGCCAAGTAGCCAAGGACTTGGAAAGCCTGCAGGCAAATGAAGAAGAATGGCAGGAAAAGGTCGATGCCCTTAAAGAAAAGCGCCGGAAATTGGCCAGTCAGCTGCGGGAGAATCCCGACCAGCTGAACCAAGAGCTTGATGCCCTCAGGTCCAGCTATATCCAGACCCTGCAAGATCAAACCAGCGCCAACAACCAGGTGGTCTACCTGAAGGGCGAGCTCAAGCGGGCCAAGGAAAGCCAAGACCTGCGCGCGGTCGACGTGTCGGACCAGCTGGATAAGAGCAGGCTGGCGCTGGAAAGCTTGCGCGAGCAAGGGAAAAAGCTGAGCCAGAAGCGGACCGAGAAAGAAGCAAAGGTTAAAGCTGATGCTGATGAGCTGGGAAAATTGGCCGTTGAGAAGCAGGAAATTGACCAAAGACTGGCTTTGAGCCTGCGTTCCCTGCAAAAGACCACTGCCCGCCGGGATGCCCTCAGCAACATTCAAAAGCGTCACGAGGGATATTATGCTGGCGTCAGGGCAATCTTGAATCAGCAAGACCAGTATCCTGGCATTATTGGGGCCGTCGGGGAGCTATTGACCTTCTCCAGCGACCTGGAAGCCGCAATGACGACGGCTTTGGGTAGCGGGGTGCAAGATTTAGTGGCTACGAGCAAGCTGGCTGCCCGCGATGCCATACAGCTCCTGAAGCAAAAGCGGGCCGGGCGAGCGACCTTCCTGCCTTTGGATGGGCTGCGCATTCATGCCATTCCGGCCTCAACCCGCAAGTCTCTGGAAAACCTGCCAGGCTTTCAAGGCGTAGCCAGCGATCTGGTTGACTATCGAGGCGACCAGGACTTGACGGCAGCCATTGAATATCTGCTTGGCAACATTATTATCGTTGATGCCATGGATACTGCTTTGAAGGTCTCGCGGACGATCGGGCGCTACCGCGTGGTGACGCTTGACGGGGACGTGATCAGTCCTGGCGGGGCCATGACTGGGGGGATGCGCAACCAGCGCAGCAACTCGCCTTTGCAGATCACCGCGGAAATCAGCAAGCTGACTGAAGACATCCAGGTCCTGGCCCAGCAGGTGGACCGGGATCAAGACCAGGCCAGCCAACTGGAGGAGAAGATCAAGAAGCTTGATCAAGATGCCCAGCAGGCAAAGAATGACCTGCAGGAGGTTAACCAAGAGCTCAATTCAGCCGTCTTGACCTTCAAGAACCAGGAAAAGGAGGTCAGCCGTCTGGAAAGTGCCAGCCGACTTTACCAGCAGCAGCTGGCGGAAAAGCAGCACCGGATTGCAGAATTAGAAGAGCAGCTGGCCAAGGAGAAGGACCAGCAAGCCAAGCTGGCTGCCCAGGCTAAAGACCAGCAGACTAAGCTGGATGACCTGCAGGCTAAAATTCAGAACTATACGGAAATGAATGCCGACGTGCAAAAGCAGCTGGCCGACCTGGATCCGGAATTGGCCGTTTTGCTAACCAAGCTGGAAAACCTGCAAAGCCAGCTCAGAGAGCGGCAGAAGCACCAAAAGAGCAGTCAGGAGCAGCTGACAAGGCTAAGGGAAAAGCTGGCTTCCTTGTCCGATGCCACAGCTGTTTCCGAAAGCAAGAAGCAAGAGCTCAAGCTTGAAAGCCAGCAATTAGAAGGAAAACGGGCCGAAAAGCAGCAGGACTTGGATAAGGCCAGTCAGTTATTAGGTCAGCTGAACGCCCAGATCAACCAATTGGAAGCGGTGGCGACCAGAAACTATGACTTGCGAAAAGACGCGGCCAGTGAACAGGAAGAATATTCAGTCAGGCTGGCCACGATCAAGAGTCAGATCAGCCACCGCCTGGATACCCTGCGCGGCGACTACGGCTTGACCTATGAAGCGGCCCGCGCCCAAGCCCAGGTGAAGAATACGCCGGATAACCTGGCGGCTCTTTCCAAGAGCGTCAAGCTCCACCAGATGTCGCTGGATGACATCGGTCCGGTCAACCTGGGGGCAATTGACGAATACGCGGAGGTCAAGCAGCGCTATGACTTCTTGAATGGCCAGCAGGATGACCTGCTCAAGGCCCGGGAAAACCTCCAGCAGTCCATGGATGAGCTGGATGGGGAAGTCAAGGACCGTTTTGCCAAGACATTTAATGAGATTGCAGCCAGTTTCGCCAAGCTCTTCCCGGTAGTCTTTGGGGGCGGGCATGCCAAGCTGCAACTGACTGATCCAGATGATCTGCTGGAAAGCGGGGTTGAAATCATTGCCCAGCCGCCCGGCAAGAAGCTGCAGCGGCTGAGCCTACTGTCTGGGGGGGAGCGGTCGCTGACTGCCATCACCCTTTTGTTTGCCATGCTGGAAGTCAATCCAGTGCCATTCTGCGTGCTGGACGAAGTCGAAGCAGCCCTGGATGACGCCAACGTGCTTCGCTTCGCGCGCTTTTTGCGGCAATACGACATGCACACCCAGTTCATCGTGATTACCCACCGGCGCGGGACCATGGAAAAGGCCGACCAGCTGTATGGGGTCGTGATGCAGGAGTCAGGGGTCTCACAAGTTCTGTCGGTCTCCCTGAAAGATTTAAAAGATGACGAGGTATAACATTGGGATTATTTGATCGAATCAAGAAGAGCCTTTTTGGCAGCAAGGAAGCTGAAAAGGAAGAAGAAAAAGCCAGCCAGCCAGAAGCCGAAAACCAGGAAACCGCCGGTCAAGAAGCTGCTGAGCCAGAAAGTGCTGGCCAAGAAGCAGCAGAAGAACCAGCAGCTGCCGCTTCAGAAAGCGCAACCGAGCCAGAAGCAGCTGACCAAGAAGCAGCTACTCCAGAAACAGCCACTCCAGAAGCGGTCGAGTCAGCAGCCGCGGCTCCAGCAGCAACTGACCAAGCGGAGCCTGCTGCCGAACCAGCACCTGAGGCAGAAACGGAAGCGGCAAGCACTGAAGCCAAGCGGACTGAGCTCTACGAGCAGGGCCTGTCCAAGTCAAACAAGGGCTTTGGGGCCCGCTTGAATGCCTTTTTGGCCAAATTCAGAACGGTTGACGAAGACTTCTTTGACGAACTGGAAGAGCTGCTGATCGAATCAGACGTTGGCTATGAAACCAGCGAGGACCTGACCGACCAGCTGCGCGAAGAGGCCAAGCTGCAAAAGGCCAAGAGCCGCGAAGACCTGAAGAAGGTCATCGTGCAGAAGCTGGTGGAAGTCTACGATGACAATGGCGACCCGGAAAATGAAAAGCTGACTTATGACCCAAGCGCCAAGCCGAACGTCTACCTCTTCGTCGGCGTCAACGGGGCGGGCAAGACCACGACTGTGGGCAAGCTGGCCAAGCGCTTCCATGACCAAGGCAAGAAAGTGATCATGGTTGCCGCCGATACCTTCAGAGCCGGGGCCGTTGAGCAGCTGGTTGAATGGGGCAAGCGGGTTGACGTGCCAGTCGTGACTGGTCCGGAAAAGGCTGACCCGGCTGCCGTCGTTTACGACGGCTTGGAGCGGGCCATCAAAGAAGAGGCCGACTACCTCTTAGTTGACACCGCGGGGCGGCTGCAAAACAAGGTCAACCTGATGAAGGAATTGGAAAAGATCCAGCGGACCATCAAGAAGCGCCTGCCTGAACAGCCGGCCGAAACGCTCCTGGTTTTGGACGGATCTACGGGGCAAAATGCCCTCCTGCAGGCCAAGGACTTTGACAAGACCACCAAGCTGACCGGCCTGGTTTTGACCAAGCTGGACGGATCGTCAAAGGGCGGGGTGGTTTTGTCCATCCGCCACGAGATGAAGCTGCCAGTCAAGCTGGTGGGTCTGGGCGAAAAGGCGGAAGACTTGGCTGACTTCGATGCTGCCAGCTACGCGGTTGGCCTCTTCCATGACCTCCTGTAGCCAGTTAAGCCAATAATGATTGTTAGCAAAAATGATTTGAGGTAAAAGATGCGAATGATTGAAAATGATGGCCATGCCAGCAAGCATGACGCATGTACGACGATCCTGGTCGGCAAGAAGGCCGCCATGGACGGGAACAACCTGATTGCCAGAAATGACGACACCTTCTCGCCAATCTGCCAGCAGAAGTTCGTGGTCAACCCGGCCGTGCACGGGGAAAAGGGCCGCCATATCAAGTCCTGGCTGAACAAGTTTGAGATGGATCTGCCAGAGAATGCCTACCGCTACCCAGCCGTTCCGAACGTCAACTACAAGAAGGAAGGCTACTACGAGGAAAGCGGGATCAACGAGAAGAACGTGGCCATGTCCGCGACCGAATCAACCTATGGCAATGAGCGGACCCTGGCCTTTGACCCTTTGGTCAAGGACGGCCTGGATGAAGACTGCATCGTCAACGTCGTCTTGCCATACATCGATTCAGCCAAAGGTGGCGTGCAGTACCTGGGCCAATTGATCGCCAAGTACGGGTCTCCTGCCGGCAACTCAGTCCTTTTTTCAGATAAGGACGATATTTGGTACATGGAGATCGTGACCGGTCACCACTGGGTTGCCCAAAGAATTCCGGATGACTGCTACGCCGTAGCGCCCAACCGGGTTTCCATTGAGCAGGTCGACTTCAGCAAGCCTAATGAATTCATGTGGAGCGAGGGCATCCAGGAATTCGTGGCAGAGCACCACCTGAATCCTGACCCAGAAGGCTGGAACTTCCGGCACATTTTTGGCACCTTCACTGAGCAGGACCGCCACTACAATACCCCACGTGCCTGGTATGCCCAAAAATACTTCAACCCCGCAATCGACCAGGACCCGGAAGACCCTGACCTGCCATTTATCCGTAAGGCGGAAAAGAAGATCAGCAAGGAAGACATCGAATTCGTTCTGGGCTCGCACTACCAAGATACGGTTTATGACCCATTTGGCACCCGGGGAACTGAAGAAGAGCACCACCGCTACCGGCCAATTGGCCTGAACCGGACCCAAAATGCCCACATTTTGGAAGTCAGAAGCGACGTGCCGAGCGACCTGGCCGGAATCATGTGGCTTTGCATCGGCGGGCCGACCTTTACCCCATTCGTGCCGTTCTTTACCAATATGAGCGACACTGACCCGTCATATAACGACACCAGCATGGATTACAACCTGAAAGATGCCTGGTGGTTCTACAAGTCCTTCGCTGCCTTGGTTGAGAGTCATTACTCCCACTTCGTCCAAGAAGACGCGGTCTACCTGCAGGAGCTGAACCGCTATTACCGCGGCCGGGTGGAAGAAGTCATTGACCAGGCTAAGGGCAAGAGCGGGGAGGAATTGACCGCCTTCTTGACCAAGGCCAACCAGGAGACCGTGGCCCATACCAGACAGGAAACTGAAAAGCTGTGGGGCCAGCTCTTCTCAGAAGCCATGCGGATGTCTAAGCTGACTTTCAACATGGACAAGAATCTCTAGGCTAGATAAGCAAACGAGTCTGAAAAAACTCTAACGAATAAAAAAGGCTTCTAGAAGTTAAAAAAAACTTCTGGAAGCCTTTTTATGTACCCAAACTCGTTTTGTCGGGGGGCTTGAATCTTGCTCGTCTTTCTTTATGCTTTGAGCAGAGTTTGCTATACTTAAAAAAGGTGAAAAATTATGGATGAACTGAACAAAACTGAAGCCTTGGGTGATTTGTACGCGATGTATGGCTCACTGCTCACGCAAGGACAACAAGATTATTTCGAAGACTACTATTATGACGACTTGTCTTTGGGTGAGATCGCGGACAACCACCGGGTTTCAAGACAGGCTGTCTATGACAACCTGAAGCGGTCATCCAAGGCGCTGCAGAAGTACGAGGACAAGCTCGGCCTTCTGGCCACTTTCAATGAGCTTGAAGGGGGCCTGGTCATGGCCCGGGCTGACCTGAAGGCAGGCAAGCAGGAGCAGGCCCTTGAAGAGCTCGCCCGCCTGCTGCAATTGATTAGAGGAGAATAAGGACAAGAAAATATGGCTTTTGAAAATTTGAGTGAACGCCTGCAGAAGGCGCTGCGCAATTTAACGGGCAAGGGGAAGATTTCTGAAGAAGACATCAATGCCGCTTCCCGGGAAATCCGGCTGGCCCTTTTGGAAGCGGACGTCAACTTTAAGGTCGTCAAGGACTTCATCAAGACGATCAAGAAGCGCGCCCTGGGGGCAGAAGTCCAGGAATCTTTGACTCCTGGCCAGCAAGTCATCAAGATCGTTGACGAAGAGCTGACCAAGATGATGGGGGAGACCGCGGTTCCTTTAAACAAGGCCCCGCACGTGCCAACCATCATCATGATGGTCGGCTTGCAAGGTACCGGTAAGACCACCACGGTCGGCAAGCTGGCCAACCGCTTGATGAAGACGGAGAATGCCCGTCCCTTCCTGATCGCGGGCGACGTCTACCGGCCAGCGGCCATCGATCAGCTGAAGCAGATCGGCGACCAGCTGAAGGTGCCAGTCTACACGGAGCCGGGCGAAAAGAACGTGCCAAAAATCGTTGAAGACGGGCTGGCTGAAGCCAAGAAGCACCACAATGACTACGTCATCATCGACACGGCCGGGCGGCTGGAAATCGATGAACCATTAATGAAGGAACTGGAAGAAGTCAAGGCCGTGGCCCACCCAGACAACATTCTCCTGGTAGTCGACGCCATGACTGGCCAGGCAGCGACTGGCGTGGCCAAGGGCTTTGACGACCGCCTGGACGTGACCGGCGTGATCTTGACCAAGCTGGACGGCGATACTCGCGGCGGGGCAGCCCTGTCCATCAGAGCCGTGACTGGCAAGCCGATCCTTTTTACCGGTCAAGGGGAAAAGCTGACCGACCTGGACGTCTTCCACCCAGACCGGATGGCGTCAAGAATCCTGGGCATGGGGGACATGCTGAGCTTGATTGAAAAGGCCCAGCAGGACTACGATGCCAAGGAGGCCGAAAAGGTTGCCGAAAAGATGCGGGCCAACACCTTCGACTTCAATGACTTTATCGACCAATTGGAGCAGGTGCAGAAGATGGGACCGCTGGATGAGATCATGAAGATGATCCCAGGCTTTGCCAACAATCCGCAGCTGAAGAACTTCTCAATTGACGAAAAGCAGATTGCCCACACCAAGGCCATCGTCTACTCAATGACCCCTGAAGAGCGGGAAAACGAAAATCTGCTCAATCCGAGCCGCCGGCGCAGAATCGCTGCCGGGTCCGGGGTGCCGATCGTTGAAGTCAACCGGATGATCAAGGAATTCAAGACCGCCAAGGAAATGATGTCCAAGGTCACTAAGGGCAACTTCAAGGACCTGCAGAATCTGCCGGGGATGAACACGCCAATGGCCAAGATGGCCATGCGGAGAATGGGCAAGAACTTCAAGAAGAACAAGGCCAAGCGCATGAAGAAGATCAAGCGCTTCCACTCATAAAAAGGACTTTTTTCGCGAAAAAATGAGTCTGTTAAGTAAAAATACTTTACAGACTCATTTTCAGGTGCTATAGTTAAACTATTGAAATTTAGGAGGACAATTTAATGTCAGTTAAGATTCGTATGCGCCGCATGGGTGCCAAGAGAAAGCCATTTTACCGTATCGTTGTAGCAGATTCACGTGCACCACGTGACGGCCGCTTTATTGAAGAAGTTGGCTACTACAACCCAGTTTCACAACCAAAGGAATTGAAGCTTGATGAAGACAAGATCTTCGAATGGCTGAAGAAGGGTGCACAACCTTCAGACACTGTTCGTTCACTTCTTTCAGGCGCAGGCCTGATGGCTAAGTTGCACGACGAAAAGTACAACAAGTAATTGTAAAAAAGTTTGGGGCGCTGGCTTCAAGCTTTTTTTGTTAGGGAGAATTCAATGAACTACTACAACGTTGGCAAAATTGTTGGCACCCATGGCCTGAAGGGCGAGGTCAAGGTCGTGGCCGTTACCGACTTCCCGGAAGACCGCTTCCGTCCAGGGTCCCGCCTGTATGTCGGATCTGAACGCCGCGAGGTGACGGTCCAAAGCGGGCGGCCCTTCAAGCAGTTCTGGCTGGTCGTTTTTGATCAGGTGAGCGACATTGACCAGGCAGAGCAGCTGAAAGGCCAGGAAATCGTGATCGCGGAAGCAGACCAAGGGGAATTGCCGGACGGGGTCTACTACTACAAGGACCTGCTGGGCCTGGAAGTCGTTGACGATGAGACCGGGGAGAAGATCGGCAAGCTGACCGACATCCAAGCCCCAGGCGCCAACGATATCTGGGAAGTTACCGACCTTGAAGGCAAAAGCTTCTGGATTCCCTACATCGATGACGTCGTCAAGCAGGTCGACTTGGCCAGCGGCCAGGTCAGAGTCGTATTGATGGAGGGATTGCGCTGATGCTGAACGTTAATGTGCTGACTTTGTTCCCAGACATGTTCACCCCCTTGCAGGTTTCGCTTTTGGGCCGGGGGCAGGAAGACGGCAAGTGGAAGCTGAATCTGGTCAACTTCCGCGACTTCTCAGAGCGGCCGCACAAGTCCGTTGACGACACCCCATATGGCGGCGGGGCCGGGATGGTCCTGCAGATCATGCCGATCAAGGCAGCTCTGGAATCGCTGGAAAACAAGGGCAAGGTGATCATCACTGCTCCGCAAGGGCGGACCTTCAATGAGCAGATGGCCCAGGATTGGTCAAAAGAAGAGAACCTGACTTTTATCTGCGGGCACTTTGAGGGCTTTGACCACCGGATCTACGGTCTGGCTGACGAGATCGTCTCAATTGGCGACTACGTCCTGACGGGCGGGGAATTGCCAACCATGAGCATGATTGACGCCACGGTCCGCCTGCTGCCAGGCATCCTGGGCAATGCCATGTCGCCGGTGGAAGAGTCCTTTTCCGACGGGCTCTTGGAATATCCGCAGTACACCCGCCCCGCTGACTTTGAAGGGCAAAAGGTGCCAGACATCCTTTTGTCCGGCAACCATGGCAAGATTGACGAATGGCGCCACTACCAGGCCTTAAAGACGACCTTCCTCAAGCGCCCGGACCTGTTGAAAGGCCGGGAGCTGACCAAAGAAGAGCAGCAGATGCTGCTTGACATTAAGGCTGAAAGCGAGCAAGAACAATAGAAAAGGTGATTTGATGACTTTTCCTTGGATACGGTTGAAGAGGCCATTTTGAAGCTGGCCCAAGGCATCTTGTTCGCTGAACCCGTTTCTAGCAGCAGCCTGAGAAAGGAAGATTTGCTGCAGATTTTGGACTGAAGAAGCTTGCTTTGCCAGGACAAAGATGGTAAGCTAATAAGCGTGGCATTTTGCCAATCATCAAGATTAGGGGTGTTCCGCTGGCCACGAGGTGGCGAATGAATGCCGTAGAAGGAGAAACAATAATGGATCCATTAATTAAAGAATTGACTGCAGAACAAATTCGTGACGACATGCCTGAATTCCGCGCCGGTGACACGGTTCGCGTTCACGTCCGCGTTGTTGAAGGTACTCACGAACGTATTCAGATCTTCGAAGGCGTCGTAATCAAGAAGAAGGGCACTGGCATCGGTGCTACCTACACTGTTCGTAAGATCGCTTCCGGCGTTGGCGTTGAACGGACCTTCCCAGTTAACACTCCACGTGTTGCCAAGGTTGAAGTTACCCGTCACGGCCGCGTACGTCGTGCAAAGCTGTACTACCTGCGCGCTCGTTCAGGCAAGGCTGCTCGTATCGCAGAACGTCGTCGTTAATTCTAAGATTGACGCTAAAAAGTCATCCCATTGGGATGGCTTTTTATTTTTGCCCTTGATCGCCAAGGCAACTGTCTGGCGGTTTGGTCTATAATTAACAAAAACGAATTAGATGAGGTCAAGATGGATACTAGCAAACTGAAAGCCTTTGCCGTATTGGCATCCACCTGGAAAAACTGCTCAAGCTGGCAGGCCGGCTATAAAATCAGGGCCCTGGCGATCTTGGCCAACAAGGACCTGCTGACCCAGCTTTTTGCCTTGAATGGACAAGTTCGCTAAAATAGCAGAAAAAAGTGGATATCATTTGTGCTTAGAACATTCGTTCTATATAATATGTAACAGACAGAAAGATGGAGGTGAAAGCATGCGCTTGTCAGAACTAGCCAAATACGTCCAGAAGAAGTATGGCTTGGGGGTCGATTTTATCACCAGCGGCGAGGTCAGCATGGCGGCTTTGATCGTTCCAGGAGCTGAGACTGCTTTCGCCCTCTTGATCAAGCAGGGGGAGAAAGAAGGCCTTGACCTGCACTGCGGTTCGATCGCGGCTTTTTTGGCCAAGCAGCCTGGCTTTGGAGCGCCGATCTGCATCAAGGATCGGGGGTGGCTGGGAGTTGACCTGACCGCGCCCGAGCTGAATGACCGCTTCCTGCTCAAGACCCTGGACACGGCCTATCAAGCTGGCCGGCCAGCGGTCAAGCGGCGTGAGCACATGTTTTACGTGGCCGACCGCAACGATGAGTCGCCATATGAGGACGCAGCGATCCCTGAGCGGGGCAGCTTCGTCAAGCGGTCGGACCATCGCCGAGTCAGTCATCATGGCTCAGACGTCATTTTCAGTTCCAAATCTCCGGTCCGCGGGCGAGACGACACCCCGCCCGCTATCAGCCGGATGCTGGAGTCATATGACTACCAGCTGCCAGTGGCGACCCGGCGGGAAGCCAACTTTTACTATCAAGGGATGATGATGGCCGACTATGAGGACAATTTTTCCTATTCCGGCCAGATTCGCTTTCGCCGGCCGGTCTACCATGACTTGTCAGTTAAGGAGCTGCGGGACTACTTCTCTTGGCGCTCGCGGGTCAGACAGGGGGATTTTGCCCCAGCCAAGTCGGGCTTTTTGTACCTGCTAACCAGTGAAATCGTCTGCCAGATCGGGATAAAAGACCCGCTTGCCGGGCTCAGGCAGCTGCAGCTTTTGCAAGAGCATTATCAAGGACAGGACCAGCTGACGATCTGGGATTTGAAGCATCTGATCCAGGGCTACCTGGTCTATTACGGGATAAAGCTCAGTCCAGAGGAAGAAGAGCAGGAATTTGCCGAAGAAATCAAGCGGGCTGAGCCGTATGAAACCTTGCTGGCGGACGCTGAAGGGGACAGCAGGGTCTACCAGGCTCTGTTGACCTTGGCCAAGAGCAAGCCGGGAGCCAATCCCTTGCTGAAGGAAGACCCTGAAAAGTATGCCAGCCTGGTGGCTGACGTCTGGAAAGAGATCAAGTCTTCACCTAAGCAGCTGGCCCAGCAGCTGGTCGGCGAGAAGTCGGTCTTTCCCATGCACCTGTTCGCGGATGCCGCCTTCTACAGCCCCCATCCAATTGAGGCGGCCACTTACCAGGTTGGGCAGGCCGTGACCTACCGCTGCAAAGACGGCAAGTGGACCAGCGAGGTCTACTGGCCAGCCGTCCGCCAGCACAAGCTGCTGCCAGACCTGCTGCACGAGATTGACCGCCGCAGCCGCCTGGCGCTTGGACGCGGGCGCAAGATGAAAGAGCGTCCCCTGCCTGCTGCCCTGCAAGAGGCCATCGAAGCCGGGATCAAGACCTACCTGCGTGAAGAAGCCGAGCGCGAAAAGCCGAAGATTCACCTGAACCTGGCCAGTCTGGCCAAGATCAGGGGCGACGCGGCTGAAACGCGGGAGAGCCTGCTGACTGAAGAAGAACGGCAGCTGGAAGCCCAAGAGGCTGAAGCAGAGCAAGAAGCCGCAGCCAGCCAGCAAGCAGCCCCCAGCCAAGAATGCAAGGAATCTTTTGGTCAGTTTGACTTGACGCCAGAAGAAGGCTATGTGCTCCAGCAGCTGATGGCCGGCAAGAGCGTGAGCGGCTACGTCAAGCAGCACCACCTGCTCACCGAGGTCCTGGCGGACAGCATCAACGAGAAGCTTTTTGACGAGATTGGCGACTCCGTCATCGAAATTGCCGGCACTGAGCCGGAACTGGTTGAAGACTACCGGGATGACTTGTCAGATTTATTTGGAAGCGAGGAATAAATTTTGGAAAAGAAAAAACGAGTTCCCAAGCGAATCGCGCAAACGGTCTTGAATTCCCTGAAGGGCGGGGTCGTGCCCCGCATTGGCCTGCCTTACGTCACCGTCGGCCGCAAGGCGGAAATTGCTGCCCTGCTGCACGACGTTGAGGTGGTGCAGGAAGGCGGGGCATCTTTCCGCTTTATTGAGGGCCGCTATGGGTCAGGGAAGAGCTTTTTGCTTCAGACCATCCGCAACTACGTAATGGACCGGAACTTTGTCGTCGTTGACGCCGACCTGTCGCCGGAACGGCGCCTGCAAGGAAGCAAGGGACAGGGCTTGGCGACCTACCGGGAACTGATCCAGAACCTGGCCACCAAGACCCGGCCAGAAGGCGGAGCCTTGAACCTGGTCTTGGACCGCTGGATCAACAACTTGCAGACCAGCGTGGCCCAGGAAAGCGGGCTGGATTTTGCCAGCCCGGCCTTTAAGGAGGCCGTGGACCAGAAGATTTTTGCCGTGATTTCCAGCCTTAGCGAGCTGGTGCACGGCTTTGACTTCGCCAAGCTCCTGCAGATGTACTACGATGCCTACGTTGACGGGGATGAAGCCACCAAGGGCAAGGTAATCAAGTGGTTCAGGGGAGAGTACAAGCTGAAGACCGATGCCCGGAAGGAATTGGGCGTCAACATCATCATTTCAGATGACGACTGGTATGAATACCTCAAGCTCTTTGCCAGCTTCTTCAGACAGGCCGGCTACAGCGGCATGTTCATCATGATCGATGAGCTGGTCAACCTCTACAAGATCCCCAACGCCATCAGCCGCCAGTACAACTATGAAAAGCTGCTGGCCATGTACAATGATGCCATGCAAGGCAAGGCCAAGCATTTGGGCATCATCATGTGCGGAACGCCCCAGGCGATTGAAGACCGGCGCCGGGGCGTCTACTCATATGAGGCCCTGCGCTCGCGTCTGGCTGAAGGCAAGTTTGCCAAGGCTGGCGCTCGGGACATGTATGCCCCGGTGATCAAGCTTGATCCGCTGACCCCCGAAGAGATGCTGGTCTTGACCGAGAAACTGGCGGCCATGCATGCTGGTCTGTACGGCTATGAGCAGACCATTACGGAAGCGGATCTGGAGGCCTTTATCAAGACGGAGTTTGCCCGGATTGGGTCCGACACCAATATTACCCCGCGGGAGGTCATCCGCGACTTTATCGAGCTGCTCGACATCGTTTGGCAGAACCCCGGCACTTCCGTCAAGGAACTCCTGGAGAGCGATGATTTTGCCTATGCCAAGTCTGACGCCGTTTCAGACGACAAGACGGATGAATATGCGGAATTTACGATTTAAGGGATAAATCATGTTTGATGCATTCGGGCATTATGCCCCCTTTATCCAAGACTATATTTATGAGCATGGCTGGCAGAAATTGCGGGCCATCCAGCTGGCAGGCGCCGATGTGATCTTCAACACCGACAACAACCTGCTATTGTCAGCAGCCACTGCCTCAGGGAAGACAGAGGCTGCTTTTTTCCCGATTCTGACGGAATTGGCTCAGGATCCGCCTGACTCAGTGGGCTGCTTGTACATCGCCCCCTTAAAGGCACTGATCAACGACCAGTACCTGCGCCTCAGCGACCTGTGCGCTGGCGGGGACATTCCGGTTTGGCGCTACCACGGCGACGTGTCCCAGAGTCAAAAGCGCAAGCTCTTCAAGCACCCGTCCGGAGTCTTGCAGATTACGCCGGAATCGCTGGAGTCATTAATGATCAACAAGCACGCGGATATTCCCCGTTTGTTTGGCGACTTGCGCTACATCGTGATCGATGAGCTGCACTCCTTTTTGCGCAGCGACCGGGGCGGGCAGACCTTCTGCCTGATTGAGCGCCTGGGTCGCTTAGCCGCTTGCGATCCCCGGCGGGTAGGCTTGTCAGCGACGATTGGGGATCCAAGAGCGGCCGGCAGGTTCCTGGCTGCTGGCTCAAGGCGCAAGACCTCGATTCCCAAGATTAAAGACGACCACCAGGTCTGGCGCTTGTCAATGGAGCATTTTTACAAGACCGATCCCCAGGCTGGGGCCGGAAGCGCGGCGGGGCAGCCGCCTTTGGCCAAGGCCAGCGACCAGGCACCGGAAATGGCCGATCCCAGCATGGCCTATATCTTTGACCATACCCGGGGGAAGAAGTGCCTGGTCTTTACCAACAGCCGGGAGGAATGCGAGGCCGTCTGCCAGGTGCTGCGCCAGTACTGCGAGGCCAAGCATGAGCCGGACCGCTTCATGATCCACCATGGCAATCTGTCAGCTGCCTTTCGCCAGAGCGCGGAAGAAGCAATGAAGGACGACAATGTCAAATTGACCACCTGCGCGACGGCGACTTTGGAACTGGGCATTGACATCGGCCAGCTGGAGCGGGCCTTTCAAATTGACGCTCCCTTTACGGTTTCAGGCTTTTTGCAGAGGATGGGGCGGACCGGCCGGCGGGGCAACCCGCCGGAAATGTGGTTCGTCATGCGCGAAGATCACCCGGAAAGCCGGGCCATGCTGCCGGTCTTGTTCCCATGGCCCTTATTGCAGGGGATTGCCCTGGTCCAGCTGTATCTTGAAGAACGCTGGGTGGAGCCGCCGCGGGAAAACCGCCTGCCATACAGCCTTTTGTACCACCAGACCATGAGCACCTTGGCGTCGATGGGAGAGATGACGCCAGCAGAACTGGCTTCCCGGGTCCTGTCTTTGTCATATTTTCACCGGGTCTCCCAAGCTGACTACAAAGTGCTCCTGCGCCATTTGCTCAAGACCGACCAGATCCAGTGGACCGAAAACAAGGGCTTGATCGTGGGCCTGAGCGGGGAGCGGGTGACCAACAATTTCAAGTTCTACGCCGTTTTCCAGGAAAATGAAGAATACAGCGTCCACTCAGCTTCAGAAGAGCTGGGCACGATCGTCAAGCCGCCCCCAATTGGCGACAAGGTGGCCATCGCGGGCCACGTGTGGGTGGTTGAAGAAATCGACCGCCAGCGCCACCAGGTCTACGTCCACCGGGTCAAGGGGCGGATCCCCGCTTACTTTGGCGACGTGCCAGGGGACATTCATCCCCGCATATTGGAGCGGATGCGGCAGATTTTGTCAGAAGACCGCAACTACCCATATTTGATGGCCAATGCCGTAGCCCGCTTGAACGAGACGCGGTCGATGGCTAGCATGGCGGGGATGCCGGCCAAGCAGCTGGTCAACCTGGGCGGCAAAACCTGGTGCCTGTTTCCTTGGACCGGGACGTATGCCTTCCTGGCCCTGGAACGGCTCTTGAAATTAAAGTGCGCCAAGCGCCTGGGCTTGAAGAACTTCGATTCCGTGCGTCCCTACTACATGCAGTTTTCGATGGACGTCAGCCCCGAGGACTTCTTCGCGATCGTCAAAGAAGAGGCCAGCAAGGACTTTGACCCGCTGGATTTAGTCTACCCCAAGGAAGTGCCGGTCTTTGACAAATATGATGAATACCTGCCGGATGAGCTGGTCCGGAAGGAGTTTGCCGAAAGCGTCCTGGATCTGGCGGAAATGCGCCGCTGCGTGGAAAAAATGCGGTAGAATAAAGTTATGAAAAGCACGAATTAGCTGAGCAGAAGGAAAAAGAGAAATGCAGAGCTTGATTATTTGTTTCGTGAAGAAAGGACAAAGATGTCTGTTACCCAGTGTCCCATAAACAGTTTTGACGAATTGGCCCAGCAGGCCGGAAAAAGCGACGAGCTGCACTTTACCTTGGGCGGAGATCCCTGGCTGCTGGTGGATGACGAGGATCCTGACTCTGACGCCACCAAGACCTTGATCAACTGCAATGACCCGGCGGTCACCGCTTCATTTGCGACCATTGAGGATTTTTTGACTTGCAAGATCAACGGCCGGACTTTGAAAGAACAATGGAGCGAGCTGACGGACGTCAGCTGCTGGTACATCAGGTTTGACAGTCTGGAGGAGTTCGTCCAGACCATCAAGGACGGCTGCGAGATTCAGTTCAGCCTGGATGGCCGTCAGTATTTGCTGGCAGAGAACAGCGACCAGCAGAGCTACCGGCAGCTGACCTATACCAATTATTCCAAGCAGGCTGACCCAGCTTTCATTGCCAAGTTCCGCAGCCTCGATGAGCTGCTGGCATATAAGATCGGAGGCCAACCGCTTTCAAAGCTGTGGACGCGGATGAGAAACGTCGATTACGGCTAAAGCCGAATGTTCGAAATTAACTTTTTAAAGGAAAAAATCATTCAAGTAAGGGCTTTGATTGCCAAGATTGATAATATTGGCAAATTCACCGGGACAAAAACTTTATTTTTTAAGAAAAAATACCAATTTTTATAAATAAAAGGAACTTTCCTCACAATCGGGTATAATATGACTTAGATTTTGAAATGAAGGAAAGATGAAAATCATGAAAAAGCTGCCCAGCCACCTAAAGAAAATTGTTCGTGTTCTCTTGCTTTTGTCCCTGGTCTGCTCCTTGACCGGCTTGACCTCGGCTTGCTCCAAGAAAGCGGAGACCACTTATGAAAGAGCCAAGCGGACCAACCGGATCGTTTGGGGCGTGCGTCCTGACACCCGCCTGTTTGGTTTGACCAATGTGAAGACCGGGAAGATCGAGGGCTTTGAAATCGACCTGGCCAAGGCCCTGACCAAGCAGATCCTTGGATCAAAGGGGAAAGCAGTCTTCCGCCCGATTACGGAAAAGACCCGGATCACGCTGCTGCACAACGGCTCCTTGGACGCGGTTATCTCAACGATGACTATTACCAAGGAAAGAATGAAGGTCATTGACTTCTCTGACGTCTACTTTGACGCGTCAGAATCAATGATCGTCAAAAAGACCGGCAAGATCAGAAATATCGCTGACTTGAACCATAAAGGAGTGGTCGTCATTGCCATCAAGGGGACCGACGTTTCCAATCAGGTGGCCAAGCTGGCCCCTAAGGCCAAAGTCAAGCAGTTCGATGACTATGGCTCAGCCTTTAACGCTTTAAAGGCTGGCCAAGGTGACGCGATGATCGATGACAACGGCATTTTGGCCGGGCTGATTGCCGATGACGACAAGTTTACCCTGACCGGGGATGCCTTGGCCCAAGAACCATACGGGATCGGGGTAGAGAAGGGCCAGGACCAGATGCGCCAGGCCATCAACAAGGCCTTGAAGACCGTACGCCAGGACGGGACTTACGACCGTCTGGTCAGAAAATGGTTTGGCAGGGTTTCCGGCTTCAATGTCAAGCAGGCTGAGTCAACCAAGGTCAAGATCCAGTAAATTGTCAAAAAAGCAGGCAAAAAGGCAAGCTCCATTTGGAACTTGCCTTTTAATTTGCTGCTTAATATTTGGCGACTAGTTGATGTCATTGCGGTAGAGGCCAACGACCTTGCCCAGGATCTGGACTTGATCCAGGATGATGGGAGCCATCGCGTCGTTTTCCGGCTGCAGGCGGAAGTGCCCGTCTTCCTTATAAAAGCGCTTGACCGTGGCTTCATCGTCATCGGTCATGGCCACTACGATCTCGCCGTTGCTGGCATTGGTCTGCTTGCGGACGATCACGTAGTCCCCGTTCAAGATGCCAGCGTTGATCATGGAAGTCCCGTGGACCTTCAGCATGAAGAGCTCGTCGGCCTCGTTCTTGAGGTCTGGCGGGGTCGGGAAGTAGTCTTCAATCGTTTCAACGGCCAGAATTGGCTGACCGGCGGTTACCACCCCGACGACAGGAATGTCTTTCGGCTTGATGCCCAGGACCTTGAGCCCTTCCGGGGTAATTTCCATGGCCCGCGGCTTGGTCGCGTCCTTCTGCAGGAGTCCCTTGCGCTCAAGGCGCACTAAGTGGCCATGGACCGTTGAAGTGGAAGAAAGTCCAACCGCGGCACAGATTTCGCGAACCGTTGGCGGGAATCCGCGACTTTCAACCGTATCATAGATGTACTGCAAAATTTCTAATTGTTTGTTTTCGTGGTTCATAGTCTTAATCCCGTAAAATCCTTATTTACTGTTCTATATTGATTTTAGCAGACATGACCGGAATTTACAAACAAACGTTCTAAGCGTTAAACTTTTTTTATGATCTTAAAAAGAGTAGACTATTACTCGAAATCAAGAATGGAAAGGCGGCAGTTTGATGACCCCAAAGGAAGAAGAAAAGCTTAGAAAGAGAATCAACCACTTGTACCACAAGAAGCAGGCTGAAGGCCTGAGTAAGGAAGAAGAGCAGGAAAGAAAAGAGCTGCACCAGAAGTTCATCGCCAACTTCAGAGCAGGCTTTCGCCAGCAGCTGGACAACCTGGTCGTGGTTGACAAGGAAGGCAATGACATTACTCCAGACAAGGCCAAGCAGATCCAGAAGGAAAAGGGCATTCGCTAAAGAGCTTTCAATTTATTCTTTAAAAATTGCCGGAAGTTTTGTAAGATAATATTTGTATTATCTACAAGCGGCTGGGCCGGAACGCTTTTCCGGCGGCAAGCTGAATTAAGGCCAATGGAGGTTAATCAGTTATGAATTTAGGTTTGGCGATCTTTTTAATTATCTTGGCAGCTCTGCTGGGTGCTGTGGCTGGTTTCTACGGCGCGCGGGCTTACATGAAGAATTACTTTAAAAAGAATCCCCCAATTACCCGCGAAATGGTTGAAGCAATGATGTCACAAATGGGGCAAAAGCCTTCTGCCAAGAAGGTCAACCAAGTGATGAACATGATCAAGCATCAATCAGCAAAGAACTAGGCAGAAGCGTTTTTGCCGGACTGGGGCAGCAGGGATTTTCTCCTGCTGCCTTTTTATATGTCAATTTATTTTGGAGTGTTTGAATATTTGGAGGTGAAAGATGGATACTTTTGCTAAGCTGGGCTGGTTCTTCAAGGCCCACAAGAAGCGCTACCTGCTGGGGATTACGGCCTTAATCCTGACCTCAGCGGCCAACCTGGTTCCACCCAGAATCCTGGGGATGATGGCTGACCAGCTGGATCAGGGCAAGATCAGCTGGGGGCAGTTTGCCTGCTATATCGGGGCCATTTTGGTCGCGGCCCTGGCCTTGTATTTGTTCCGCTTCTACTGGCGCAAGGAAATCTATGGCGGAGCGGCAGAACTGGAGAAAGAAATGCGGGGGCGGCTCTTCTGGCACTTCCTGCAGATGGACCGGACTTTCTTTCAGCGCTACCGGACCGGGGACTTGATGGCCAGAGCCACCAATGACGTGCAGGCGGTCCAGTTCGTGGCCGGCGACGGGGTCTTGACCCTGGTCGACGCCATCTTTACTGGCGGGGCAACTTTGATTGCCATGATGTGCTTCGTTGACTGGCGCTTGACGCTGGTTGCCATGATTCCTTTGCCATTTTTGGCCGTCTTGGCCAGATACTTGGGAACGCGCCTGCACGATGCCTACCTGGACTCGCAGGCTGCTTTTTCCCGTCTGAATAACAAGACCCAAGAGTCCTTGTCCGGGATCAAGGTTTTGAAGACTTTTGGCCAAAGCCAGCAGGACGCGGCGGCCTTCAACAAGATGACCTATGAGACGGTTGACGTCAACCGCAAGGTCTTCCGGATCGACTCTTTGTATGACCCCTTGATTACGATAATCATCGGGATCACCTACATGATTACGATCGTCTATGGCGGGACCATGGTCACCAACAAGACGATTTCGCTGGGCCAGCTGATTTCTTTCGTGGCCTATATTGGGACCATGGTCTGGCCAATGTTCGCGATCGGCTACTTGTTCAACATTTTGGAGCGCGGGAGCGCTTCTTATGACCGGATCATGGGTCTGCTTCATGAAAAATCCCTGATTGCCGATGCTGGGGAAGGGCTGGACACGAAGAGCATGCCGAAAATCCACGGCGACCTGCGCTGCCACGTGGTTGCCTTTGCCTATCCCGATGAGCCGGACCAGGACGTCTTAAGCGACATCGACTTTGACTTAAAGCCGGGCCAGACCCTTGGCCTGGTGGGCCGGGTCGGTTCCGGGAAGACGACCATTATCCAGCTCTTGATGCGGGAATTTGACAACTACCGCGGCCGGATCGTTTTTGGCGGGCGGGACATCCGCCAGATTCCCCTGGACGTCTACTTGAACGAGATCTCCTACGTGCCGCAGAACAACTTCTTGTTTTCGACCAGCGTCCGCGACAATATTGCTTTTGCCAAGCCGGAGGCCAGTCTGGAGGAAGTGGAGGAAGCAGCGAAGAAGAGTGCTCTGCATGATGACATCCTTTTGTTTGAAAAGGGCTATGACACCATGGTTGGGGAAAACGGGATTTCCCTGTCTGGGGGGCAAAAGCAGCGGATGTCGATTGCCCGGGCGCTGCTGCGCGACAGCGAGATTCTGATCCTGGACGATGCCTTGTCGGCCGTGGATGCCAAGACGGAAAAGGCAGTTCTGGCCAACCTGCGGGCCGAGCGGGCTGACAAGACGACCGTCATTGCCGCCCACCGCCTGTCCAGCGTCATGGATGCCGATGAAATTCTGGTCATGGCCCAGGGCAAGATTGCTGAGCGCGGAACCCACGAGGAGCTGCTTAAATTGAATGGCTGGTATGCCCGCATGTGGCGGCGCCAGGAACTGGCCGCGAAGGTAGGTGAAAGCGATGAATAATGAAGACCAATCCCAATCAGTCTGGAACCAGACGATCAGCGTCAAGGAACAGTGGCAGATCTTAAAGCGGCTATGCCGGTTCATCTTGAACTACAAAGGCGAGCTGCTGCTGGCTGTCTGCGGGATGGTTGCCGTGTCCGTGATCAACATGCTGCTGCCGACTTGGCTTCAGTACTACATGGACCACTTTTTGCGCCGCCAGAGCGCCAGCATGCAGGTGATTTGGGGAGTGGCCCTGATTTATGGCCTGGGGATCGTCATTAAAGCGGTCTTCCAGTTTACGTATGAATACCTGTATGCCTTGGCCGGTGAGCGGTCCCTGGAACGGGTCAGAAGAGAGCTTTATGCCCACATTCACAAATTGGGGATGCGCTATTTTGACCAAACGCCTGCTGGCTCCATTTTGTCCAGGGTGACCAACGACACGATGACCTTGAGCAACTTTATGCAGGTCTTCAGTGCCTTCATGCTGGGAATCATTTCCATGGTTACGGCCTTAATTGCCATGTTCTCAGCCGATAAGACCGCGGCCTTGATCGTCCTTTGCTTCGTCCCGGTGATCATTTTGGTCATCTGGCTGTACAACCACCTGAATTCCAAGACCTACCACGAGTTCCGGGCCAGAAACTCCCTGATCAACACCAAGCTGGAAGAGGCAATTTCGGGGATGTCGGTCATCCAGCAGTTCCGCCAGGAAAAGCGGATCGCTGCTGACTTTGAGCAGACCAACCAAGAGCAGATGCGGACCCGCTTCAAGCTGATCAAGACCAACTCGCTGCTGCTTTCGCCTTTTACCAGCCTGCTTTACTCCCTGGCCCTGGCGGCCAGCCTGGTCTGGTTTGGCTACCCCTTGCACCGGGTCTTCGTGCCGGCGGGTTTGATCTATGCTTTTGCCAACTACGTTCAGAACTTCTTCAACCCGCTGAATGACATGATGAACAGTCTGACCTTCTTTACTGACGGAATCGTGGCCGGGAAGCGGATCTTCAAGATCATGGATGAAGACGAGTATGAGCCTGTGCAAGCCGGCAAGGCTGATGCCAAGATTGAGCAGGGGAAGATCGAATTCAAGCACGTGTCCTTCAGCTACGATGGCAAAAATGACGTCCTGCATGACGTCTCCTTTACCCTTGAGCCAGGACAGACTTTAGGGATCGTTGGCCACACGGGTTCGGGCAAGAGCTCCATCATCAACGTGATGATGCGCTTTTACGAGTTCCACGATGGGCAGATCCTGATTGACGGTCACGATATCCGTGACTTCAGCAAGGAAGAGCTGCGCGAGAAGCTGGGGCTGGTCTTGCAGGAGCCGTTCATGTTCTATGGCGACATCGCGTCAAACATTCGACTCTACAATGAGCAAATTACGGATGAGCAGATTCAGGCAGCTGCCAAGACGGTGCAAGCTGACCGCTTCATTGAGGAGCTGCCGGGCAAGTACCATGCCCAAGTGATTGAAGGCGGCTCTGAATTCTCCAGCGGCCAGCGGCAGCTGATCTCCTTTGCCCGGACCTTGGTGACCGATCCCAAGATCCTGATTCTGGATGAAGCCACCGCCAACGTCGACACGGAAACCGAAAGCCTGATTCAAGAAGGCCTGCAGAAGCTGCGCCGCGGGCGCACGACCCTGGCGATAGCCCACCGCTTGTCCACGATTGCGGATGCTGACCAGATCATCGTCTTGGACAAGGGGCGGATCGTCGAGCACGGAACCCATGAAGAGCTGCTGGCGCAAAAGGGCTACTACTATGACCTTTACACCTTGCAGCAGAGCGCTGAATAAGCTCAAAATACAGTAAGGATCTCAAAAGCTAATTGCAAGCAAATGAGTCTGAAAAAAAGGCTTCTAGAAGTGGAAACTTCTGGAAGCCTTTTGATGTATCTTAAATCACAGCAGAGTGAAGCTCTAAAGTCCCCAACTGCCGCGTTTTTATAACATTCGAACAGCTGGCTTATTCCAAGGCATCAAGGTGCACGTGCTTGACTAAGGGCAGCTCTTCCAAAGAAGTCACCAGCTCGTCGATCTCAACGGCCAGCTGGCTGATGTCCAGGGACAGCAGCAGGTTGGCCTTGCCGGCAATGGGGATGGCCTGCGAGATCGTCAAGATGGAGGTCTTCAGCTGGCTCAGGCAGGACAAGACCGCGGACAAGGCGCCAGGCGCGTCGGCCAGAATGATGGACAAGACGGCATGGCGGGAAATGCCTGAATCGCTGGCCCGGAAGACGTAATCCTTATACTTGTAGTAGGTGTTTCTGGAGATGCCAACCTTCTCGGTGGCTTCCGTGACGGTCGTGGCTTCATGGTTTTCCAGGAGCTCCCGAGCCAGGATGACCTTGTCCAGATAGTCGGGCAGAATTTGTTTATTAACGTAAAAGTATTCTGAAGCCATGTATTTCCTCCTTGAAAGTTATTTTTAATTTCTGTTTAATATGCTTGTGGGAAGATCTTGTCAGTCCATGTCTAGAATGATACTATGTTGTTAATTGAAAAACAACTGTATTTCGCAGAGAAACAGAAGCGCTTAATTTTTTCACAAAAAGCAAAGAGTTCAAAGAAAGCGGAGAGAATACAAATGAAGGTAGCATTGTTGGGCTTCGGCGTTGTCGGCTCTGGCGTGGCCAAGATCGTTGACGGGGCTGAAAATGACGAGATGGGCGATATTTCTATTAAGAAGATTTTGGTGCACACGCCGGCAAAGATGCGCCAGGATCCCCGTTGCGTCGTTGACATCAACGAAATTCTAGATGACCCGGAAATTGACGTGGTCTGTGAATGCATCGGGGGGCTGGAACCAGCTCATACATACGTCAAAGAAGCCTTGGAGCGCGGCAAGAGCTGCATTACTTCCAACAAGAAGATGATTGCCAGTTTCGCCAGCGAGCTGTTCCCTCTGGCCCAAGAAAAGGGCGTGGCCCTGGCTTATGAATCCAGCGTCGGCGGCGGAATTCCTTGGATTGCCAACATTGAGCGCATTAGACGCTTGGAAGAGGTCAAGTCTTTTAGGGGAATCTTCAACGGCACGACCAACTACATTCTGTCCGCCATGGACCAGGAAGGCAGCGATTTTGCTGAATGCCTGCAAAAGGCCCAGGAACTGGGCTATGCTGAAGCGGATCCATCTGATGACATTGACGGCTTTGACGTCCGCTACAAGGTTGCCCTTTCCTGCTTGGCGGCCTTCAGGCGCTATGTCAAGCCAGAAGACATCATTACCTGGGGGGTAAGGCGGATCAGCAAGCAAGACTTTATCTGGGCCAAGGACCACAAGCTGTCCATCAAGCTTGTGGGACAGGCGCGGGAAAACAAGGGCGGGCTTTCTGCCTATGTCCTGCCCCTGATGTTCAGAAATGACCACCTGCTGTCCAATGTTTCGGCCAATTTCAATGCTCTGGAGCTTGATTCAGCCAACCTGGGCACGGCTGCCTTTGTCGGCCAAGGGGCAGGCTCGTTGCCAACGGCCCATGCTCTGGTCCAGGACATCCTTGACGTCAATGAAGGCCGGCGCCTGGACATGTCCCAGGCCAAGCCGGCTGAGCTGAAGGATCCTGAAGCGGCATCTTATTACCTGCGGACCAAGCAGGGTGAATTCTTTGACCAAGCCGGCGTGATCAAGGAGCAGGTTGGCAAGGATGCTTACGTGACCAAGCCGCTGCCTTTGTCCAGAATCAATGATTTGGCCAAGCAGGCTGGCGATGACGGGTTATTTTTGGCTGAGGTGGAACTATAATGAAAGTTGTGAAGTTCGGCGGCTCATCCGTAGCCAACAGCGAGCAATTTGCAAAAGTAAAAAAGATCATTGACGCGGATCCTTCCCGCCGCTTCATCGTCACCAGCGCCTGCGGGAAGTCGTCCAATGAGGACCACAAGGTCACCGACCTGCTGTATCTCTGCGCCGCCCACCTGAACTATGGAGTTTCCTACCACGAAATCTTTCAAATGATCGTGACCAAGTACATGGAAATCAAGAATTCCCTGGGGCTCAAGCTGGACCTGGGCAAGGAGTTCCAAAAGATCCGGGCCAACATCACCAGCGACTTGAATCTGGACTATCTGGTCTCACGGGGGGAATACCTGACGGGCTTGTGCCTGGCGGAATACCTGGACGCGGACTTTGTCGACGCGGCGGACGTGATCGCCTTTAATTTTGATGGCAGCATCAACATGAAGAAGACCGCGGAGCTGGTCAGGGCCAAGGTGGATATCAGCCGCCGGGTCGTGATTCCCGGCTTTTACGGCTGCCTGCCCAATGGCGTGATCAAGGTCATGAGTCGGGGCGGGTCTGACATCACGGGGGCGGTCTTGGCCAATATTTTTGACGTGGACGTCTACGAAAATTGGACTGACGTCTCCGGCTTTTACGTGGCTGATCCCCGGATCGTCAAGAATCCGCTCCAGATCCCCCGGGTCACTTACAGCGAATTGCGGCAGATGAGCTATATGGGGGCCAACGTCCTCCATGACGACGCGGTCTTTCCGGTCAGGGAGAAAAATATCCCAATCAATGTTCGCAACACCAACTTCCCGGAGAACCCCGGCACCTTGATCCGCAACGACTTCACTGAAGACGATGAGCGCGACGCGCCGCCGGTCATCACCGGGATCACTGGCCGCAAGGACTTTACCGTGATCACCCTGGTCAAGTCCCACGCGTCCGCTGAGCCGGGCTTCTTGCGCCGGGTCTTCTCGATCTTTGAGAAGTACCAGATCTCTCTGGAAAGCGTGCCGACGACCGTGGATACTTTTTCCGTGGTCGTGCGCACCAAGGCGATCGAGCGCAAGCTGTATGAAATCCTGGGCGAGCTCAAAGCGGAGCTGCACTTTGACGACGTGCGGGTTGACCAGCACCTGGCCATGGTGGCCGTGGTCGGCCGGGCCATGAAGAACATGCCGGGGATGTCCGGACGAATTCTTTCCGAGCTGGGGGCCAAGCAGATCAATATCCGCACGATTACCCAGTCATGCGATGAATTGAGCATCGTCATCGGGGTTGACAACCGCGATTTTTACAAAGCCATTCAGGCGATCTATAATAAATTTATTAATGAAGAAAGGCAAGGCTTATCAGAATGAAAATTGGTATTTTAGGGGCAACTGGCGCCGTTGGCCGGCAGATGTTGCAGTGCATTGAAGAAAGACAGATCCCAGCAGACGAAATCCGCGTCTTCGCGTCCAAGCGGTCTGTCGGCAAGAAGCTGTTCTGCAACGGCTATGAGCTGACTGTGGAAGAGGCTACCCAAGACCGGCTCAACGGGCTGGACTTTGTCTTAGGGGCCGTCTCCAACGCTCTGTCAAAGAAGTTCCGCCCAATGGTGGAGAAGAGCGGGGCCATCTACATCGACAACAGCTCAGCCTTCCGCCAGGAAGACGGGGTACCATTGGTCGTGCCTGAAATCAACGGGGCCGATGCCTTGAAAAACCACGGCGTAATTGCCAACCCTAACTGCTCAACCGCCATCACCTTGATGGCTTTGGCGCCAATCAACAACCTCTCCAAGATCAAGACGATCAACGCCTGCACCTACCAGGCCGTTTCCGGCGCCGGCATGGGCGGGATTGAAGAACTGAAGGGCGAGGTCGATGCCTTGGAAAAGGGCGAGACTTATGAGCCAAAGGTCTTCCCAGGCCAAATCGCCTTCAACGTCATTGCCAACATCGGCTCGCCTTTGGACAATGGCTACACGACTGAAGAAATGAAGATGCAGAACGAAGGACGCAAGATCCTGCATTTGCCTGACTTGAAGGTCACCTGCACCTGCGTGCGCGTGCCGGTCTACCGGTCACACTCAATCAGCGCGACCGTCGTAACCGAAGAGCCAGTCGCGATCGCTGATGCGGAAAAGGCCATTGCTGCCTTTAAGGGGGATGTGCTGGTCACTGACAAGACCCCAACGCCTTTGGACAACTCTGACAAGGATGACGTCTACGTTGGCCGCATCCGCCGCGACTTGACCAATCCAAACGGTCTGGTCGTCTGGTGCACCGGGGACCAGATCCGCAAGGGCGCTGCTTCCAACGCGGTACAAATTATGGAATACCTGCTGGACCACCAAGCATAAAAGCTTAAAGCAAAATACCTGCCACAAGCGCGTGGCAGGTATTTTTGTGATTGGCATAACTTATTTGGGGATGTACTCGAAATCGGGATTGAGCTCGTTGTCGATCTTCTTCCAGGCATCCTCAAGCTGGGCGTTCAGCTTGCCTTCAGTCTCTTCGTTCAGCTTGATCCGTCTTTCCAGCGTGATTGGGTCCCCAAAGTTGATCTCCAGGCCCTTTCTAGCCAAGACGCCCTTGAAGGTCAAGGGACCTTGGTAGACCACGGGCACCAGCGGCCGTCCGGACATCTTGGCGATAAACCAGGCGCCGCTCTTTAGTTCAGCAGAGTGGCGGGTGCCGGAAGGAAACATGATCAGGGAAAGGTTTCCTGATTTCAAGCCCTTGACGGGGATTTTGATAACGGAAGGACCAGGGTGGGCCCGGTTGACGGGGAAGGCATGGGCGTTGGTCAAAATCCAGCGCAAGACCGGATTCTGAAACAGTTCCTGCTTGGTCATGAACATGAATTCCGCGGGACTGGCGGCCAGGGCGAACAGGATTGGCTCCCACCAGGTCCGGTGGGGGGCAACCAAGATATAGGTTCCTTCTGGCAGCCGGTTCTTGTTGTGTACGTGCAGGTGACCGTTTAAGACCCACACGATAAAGCGGACGATTGGCCGAAAAATACGATAAAGCATAAAAAATGACCTCCGATATAGTACAATATTATACCATAGCGAATTTGTAAAAAGGAAAAGTTGATAATGGTTGAACTCAAAAAGAACGAGCGCGTCGACTACATGCTGGGCGACGCCATTAAAATCATTCAAGATGAGAAGTCTTTTGCCTTCTCATTGGATACCCTGCTTTTGGCTTACTTTGCCAAGGAAGCCGTCCGCGACCGCTCCAAGGTCGCGGACCTATGCAGCGGCAACGCGGCCGCCAGCCTTTACATGGCCAGCTTCAACCGGGCCCACTATGACGACGTCGAAATCCAGGCCGACATTGTGTCCAAAGCCAGACGGTCGGTTGAGCTGAACCACATGGAAAACCGGATCGCGGTGCATCAGGGCAACGTCGTTGACGCGGGGGATTTTTTGCAAAAAGACAGCTATGACCTGGTCGTGGTCAATCCGCCTTACTTTAAGGCCCCAAAGGGGCACAAGCTCAACCCTGACCAGGCCAAGGCCATTGCCCGCCACGAGCTCCTGGTCAACTTGGAGCAGATCATTGCTGTGTCGAGCTCGCTTTTGAAGATGAAGGGCAAGATGTTCATGGTCCACCGGCCCGAGCGCCTGGGCGAGATTATTGCCTGGGGAATCAAGCACGACCTCGCCGTCAAGACCGTCCAGCCTTTCGTCTCCCACCGGGGCGAAGACACCAATCTGATCGTGGTGGAAGCCGTCCGCCATGGGGCAGCTGACGGGCTGGTCCTGAAAGACGCCATCGAGGTTCATGAAGCGGACGGGACAAATACGCCGAGAATCAAGGAGATTTTGGAGGCCAAGGTTGAGGCAAAGACGGAGAAGCACTATTTCTACGTGCTCCTTTGCGCTGACGGCAGCCTGTATGGCGGCTACACCAATGATCTGGCCCACCGCCTGAGTGCCCACAATGCCGGAAAGGGAGCCAAGTACACCAAATCCCGGCGGCCAGTCAAGCTGATCTATCATGAAGAGTTTGCCGACAAGCGCCTGGCCTTGAAGCGGGAGTACTGGTTCAAGCACCATGACCGGGCCTGGAAGGAAAAGTTTCTGGCTGAGCATGGGGCGAAACTTGACAAGTAGTTTTCCTTGACAAAGAGGAAAATTCTGCTTGCTTTTTGCCTTAAAATCTAGTATGCTTGTAAAGCGTGCGATGCACGCGAATAAATCAACACACATCAAGAGCGATCGCCGGCCAGGTGCCTAAAGACAAAAGGTGGGCTAGCGAAATGAACGCTTGAGAGGAAAAACCTAGGAGGAATTATACATGTCAGTTGTATCTATGAAGCAATTGCTTGAAGCCGGTGTCCACTTCGGCCACCAAACCAGAAGATGGGACCCAAAGATGAAGCCATACATCTTCACTCAAAGAAACGGGATCTACATCATCGACTTGCAAAAGACCATCAAGATGCTTGACGACGCCTACAACTACGTTAAGGCTGTTGCTCAAGACGACGGCGTATTTTTGTTCGTTGGTACTAAGAAGCAAGCCCAAGACGCAATTGCTGAAGAAGCTACCCGTGCAGGCCAATACTACGTCAACCAACGCTGGCTCGGTGGTACTTTGACTAACTGGACCACTATCCAAAGCCGCGTAAAGCGTCTTAAGGAATTGAAGAAGATGTCAGAAGACGGCACCTTTGACGTACTGCCAAAGAAGGAAGTTGCTTTGCTGACCAAGGAATTGGAAAAGCTGCAAAAGTTCCTGGGCGGTATCGAAGACATGCCTCGCATCCCAGACGTGATGTTCGTTGTTGACCCAAAGAAGGAAAAGATTGCCGTTCACGAAGCCAACAAGCTGGGCATCCCGGTTGTTGCCATGGTTGACACCAACACTGACCCAACCCCAATCGACGTAATCATCCCTTCAAACGATGACGCAATCCGCGCAATCCGCTTGATCTCAGGCGCTATGGCTGATGCCGTTATCGAAGGCAAGCAAGGCGCTGACGCCGGCGATGCTGAACAAGAAATGTCTGAAAGTGCTGAAGAAGCTGCTGCTGAAGAAGCAGACGACGCTGAATAAGCTGATCTTTGGAAGAATCAATCATTTTAGTTTGACCTGGAGGACTTTTTTATAATGGCAAACATTACTGCTAAGCAAGTTAAGGAATTGCGTGAAACTACTGGTGCCGGCGTCATGGACGCCAAGAAGGCATTGGTTGAAGCCGAAGGCGACATGCAAAGAGCGATCGAAATCATCCACGAAAAGGGTGAAGCAAAGGCTGCCAAGAAGGCCAACCGGATCGCTGCTGAAGGCTTGACTGGCGTTTACGTTGAAGGCAACGTGGCTGCGATCGTTGAAGTCAACGCTGAAACCGACTTCGTAGCTCAAAACGAACAATTCAAGACTTTGGTTGACCAAACTGCTGAAGTTATTGCTAAGGGCAAGCCAGCCAACAACGAAGAAGCAATGAAGCTTACCATGCCATCCGGCGAAAGCTTGGAGGAAGCATACGTAGAAGCTACTGCAACTATCGGTGAAAAGATTTCATTCCGTCGCTTTGCCGTGCTTGAAAAGACTGATGAACAACACTTTGGCGCCTACCAACACAACGGTGGCCACATTGGCGTTCTGACTGTCCTTGAAGGCGGCGACGAAGCCCTGGCTAAGCACATTGCAATGCACATTGCCGCAATGAGCCCAAAGGTTCTGTCATACAAGGAACTTGACCCAGACTTCGTACGTGAAGAACTGGCTCAGCTCAACCACAAGATTGACCAAGACAACGAATCACGCGCCCTGGTCAACAAGCCAGCTTTGCCACACCTTAAGTATGGCTCAAAGGCCCAATTGACTGATGAAATCTTGGCACAAGCTGAAGAAGACATCAAGGCAGAACTTAAGGCAGAACACAAGCCAGAAAAGATCTGGGACAAGATCATCCCAGGTAAGATGGCCCGCTTCATGCAAGACAACACCAAGGTTGACCAAGAAAACACCTTGCTTGCTCAACTTTACGTAATGGACGACAGCAAGACTGTTGAAGAATACCTTGAATCAGTCAACGCTTCCGTAGTAAGCTTTGTTCGTTTCGAAGTCGGCGAAGGCATCGAAAAGAAGGAAGAAGACTTTGCTGCTGAAGTTGCTGCCCAAATGAAGAACTAATTTCTTCTACTTTTTAACAGAAGAAAAGGATGGATTTGCTCCATCCTTTTTTTTTATAACTTTTTAGCGGTACAATATTAAACGGAAATATAGTGGGTTTTATGGTAGAATATTTAGAGCTAATCTAGGAGGTCATTATGAGTC
Source organism: Lactobacillus porci (assembly GCF_009695985.1). NCBI lineage: Bacteria > Bacillati > Bacillota > Bacilli > Lactobacillales > Lactobacillaceae > Lactobacillus > Lactobacillus porci. Next base: position 45,302 of record NZ_VUMX01000003.1, on the reverse strand, counting down.
AAGTTAAATATCACCGTATTATTTTGAAAGTTTCCGGCGAAGCATTGGCCGGGGAAAAGGGCACCGGGATTGATCCAACCGTGATCAAGAAGCTGGCCCAGGAAATCAAGCTGGTGCACGACATGGGCGTCCAAGTCGGGATCGTCTGCGGCGGCGGCAACATGTGGCGCGGGGAAACTGGCGCCAAGCTGGGTATGGAACGTGCTCAAGCTGACTACATGGGCATGCTGGCTACGATCATGAACGGCCTGGCCCTGCAAGACGGTTTGGAAAGCGTTGGCGTGTCAACCAGACTCCAAACTTCCATCTCAATGCGGCAAGTTGCTGAGCCTTACATCAGAAGAGTTGCGATCAGCCACTTGGAAAAGAACCGGGTCGTAATCTTCGGCGGCGGGACTGGCAACCCTTACTTCTCAACTGACACGACCGCTGCCCTGCGCGCGGCCGAAATCAACGCTGACGTGATCTTGATGGCCAAGAACGGCGTTGACGGCGTCTACACTGCTGACCCGAAGCTTCACCCAGATGCCAAGAAGTTCCACGAACTGAGCCAATTGGACATGATTTCCAAGGGCCTGCAAGTCATGGACAGAACTGCCAGCTCACTGTCAATGGACACCCATATTCCATTGATCGTCTTCAACGTCAACACCCCAGGCAACATCAAGCGGGTCGTGGAAGGCGAAAACATCGGTACTATTATCAGAGGTGACAAATAATGAACAACGAAACGATTGAAAAAGCCAAGTCCAACATGAACAAGTCCATCGAGGTTTACCAAAGCAACCTCGCGACTGTCCGTGCCGGCGTGGCCAACGCGGCCTTGCTTGACCGCGTCAAGGTTGAATACTACGGCGTCCCAACCCCATTGACCCAATTGGCCGGGATTACCATTCCTGAGCCACGCGTCTTGATGATTACCCCTTACGACAAGGGGGCTCTGGACAACATCGAGCACGCGCTGCTGGCTTCAGACCTGGGCCTTACGCCAGCTAATGACGGGAACGTCATCCGCTTGGTGATTCCGCAGCTGACTGGCGAACGGCGGCAAGAAATTGCCAAGGAAGTCGGCAAGCTGGCTGAAGAAGCCAAGATTGCCGTCCGCAACGTCCGCCAAGAAGCCATGAAGTCCCTGAAGCGGCAAGAAAAGGACGGGGACATCACTGAAGATGAGGAACGCCGCCTTGAAAAAGACGTGCAGAAGCTGACTGACGACTCAACCAAGAAGATCGACCAAATGGCTGACAACAAGCGCAAGGAAATTACGCAAGGTTAAGGTCAATGAGCGACAAGAACAAAGAGCTGAATCACTTAGCCATCATCATGGACGGCAATGGCCGCTGGGCCAAGAAGCGCCATATGCCACGGTTCATGGGCCACAAGGCTGGGATGGAGAATGTTGAAAATATTGCCTTGGCAGCAGATGAGTTGGGAATTAAAGTCCTGACTCTTTATGCTTTTTCAACCGAAAACTGGGCTCGGCCAAAGGACGAGGTCAACTACTTGATGAACTTGCCCGTCAAGTTCTTCAACAAGTTCATGCCCCGGCTGATGGAGCACAACGTGAGAGTCAACATCATGGGCTATCTGGACGCTTTGCCTGACGCGACCCGAGAAACCGTGCAGAAGGCGATGGATGAGACCGCCGGCAACACTGGCCTGATCTTGAATTTCGCCTTTAATTATGGGTCAAGAAAAGAAATCGCGTCAGCAGTGAAGGAAATCGCGGCTGAGGTCAAGGAGGGGCAGACCTCTTTGGCTGAGATCGATGAGGACCTGGTTGGCCGGCACATGATGACCGCTAAATTTGCCCCATATTCTGATCCGGACCTCTTGATCAGAACTTCCGGCGAGCAGCGCATCTCCAACTTTCTCTTGTGGCAGATTGCCTACTCAGAGCTGGCCTTTACCCCAAAGGCCTGGCCAGACTTTGACAAGGATGATTTGGCGGAAATGGTTAATATTTACCAGCACCGGGACCGGCGTTTTGGTAAGCTAGATGAAACAGATAGTTAGGTAATAATGGAACAAAAGAAAAAACGCACGTCACTGCAAACTAGAGTGATTACCGCAGTCGTTGCTTTATTGATTTTTATCCCAGTCGTCATTGCTGGGGGCGCGTGGATTGACTGGCTGGCCGCAATTCTGGCCGCCATCGGCATGAGCGAGGTCTTCTTGATGAAGAAGCAGATCCTGGTCTCAGTCGATTTCGTTTTGGCGGTTTTGGCCACCCTGACCTGGACCGTGCCAGACTCCTTCTTTGCCTTTTTGCCAAAGAACTGGAGCAAGTGGGGCGTCTTCTACGCCATCGTGATGCTGATTTTGACTTGGACCGTCTTGTCCAAGAACAAGACCACTTTTGATGACGCGGCCGTTTACGTCCTTTCCAGCCTGTACATCGGGACGGGCTTCCACTACCTGGCTGCCTTGAGAAACTCAAGCGCGGCTCATGGCCTGTGGCGGATCTTGTTTGCCTTCGTGATCATCTGGTCAACTGATACTTTCGCCTACTTGATCGGACGCAAGATCGGCAAGCACAAATTATGGCCGGTTATCAGCCCGAACAAGACCTGGGAAGGGTCAATCGGGGCTGTCATCTGCGCTGTGATTTTGGCGGCCGTTTACGTCAACCGGGCACCGGTTGGCGGTGACAAGACGACTTTGATCATCGGCTCCTTCTTCCTGTCAATCGTCGGGCAGATGGGGGACTTGGTCGAATCAGCCTACAAGCGCTTTTACGGGGTCAAGGACTCAGGCAAGATCCTGCCAGGACACGGCGGGATCCTGGACCGGTTTGACAGTACCTTGTTCGTGCTGCCGATCGTGGCCTTGATCTTCGGGATCTAAGATCGGCTGCAAGTTGTCATAACAGGGAAGGAGCTGCCAGTGAAGGGTATACTGATTTTTATTATCGTTTTTGGCCTCTTGGTCTTCGTGCACGAATTCGGGCACTTTATCGTGGCCAAGAAGTCGGGCATCCTGGTCCGGGAGTTCTCGATCGGCTTTGGTCCCAAACTGGTCCAGCTGCGGCGCAGCCAAACGACCTATACGATCAGATGGCTGCCGCTGGGAGGCTATGTCCGCCTGGCTGGATCCAATGACCAAAGCGAGATTGACCCGGGGACGGCCGTTGTCTTGCAGACCAATGACCAGGGGATCGTGACCAGAATCGATGCGTCTGAGTCTGACCTGCCAATTGAAGGCATCCCGGTCCGGGTAAGCAAGGCTGACCTGGTTGACGAGCTGACCATCAGCGGCTATGAAAATGGCGATGAGAGCGACTTGCGGACCTACAAGGTTGACCATGACGCGACCATGATTGACCAAGACGGCACTGAGCTGCAGATCGCCCCGCGCGATACCCAGTTCCAGGAAGCCAATGTCTGGCACAAGCTAGCGACCAACTTCGCGGGTCCTTTCATGAACATCGTCTTGGGCTTTGTCGTCTTCATGGTCTGGAGCTTCGCGGCTCCAGGTCCGGCTACGACGACGATTGCCAAGGTCATGCCAAACTCACCGGCCCAAAGCGTCTTGCAAAAGGGCGACCGAATTGAGGCGGTCAATGGCCGCAAGACGGCTGACTTTGCGGCTGTTTCAGAAGCAATCGGCAATTCAAAGGGCAAGACTTTGACGATCAAGCTGGAGCGCGGCGGCAAGGAAGCCAGCGTCAAGCTGACCCCCAAGTACGACAAGAAGTCCAAGTCCTACCTGGTCGGCATTGTTGCCGCGACCGATGAATCGGCAAAGGTCAAGTTCAAGCGCGGCTGGACCAGCGCGGTCCAAACAACGGGCATGATCTTCAGCGCGGTAGGGGACTTGTTCCGCCACTTCAGCTTGAACAAGCTGTCAGGCCCAGTTGGGATCTACTCAGAGACCAGTCAGGTATCGTCAATGGGCTTTACTTACCTTTTGGCCTTTTTGGCCATGATTTCCATCAACCTGGGAATCGTGAACCTGATTCCGATCCCTGGCCTGGACGGCGGCAAGCTGCTCCTCAACTTGATTGAGCTGGTCAGAGGCAAGCCGATCTCAGAAGACCATGAAGCCGTGGTTGACTTGATCGGGGTCGTCTTCCTGCTCTTGCTGATCATCGCCGTCACTGGTAACGATATCTATCGCTACTTCATCAAATAAACACTAGTATATTAGGAGAATTTTACAGAAATATGCGTCAATCAAACTTTTTCATGCCAACGCTGAAGGAAACTCCAGCTGACGCCGTAGCTAAGAGTCACCAAATCATGCTTCGGGGCGGTTACATCCGTCAGGTCACTGCCGGGGTTTATGCCTACCTGCCGCTGGCTTACCGGGTTCTGCGCAAGACCGAAAAGGTGATTGAAGAAGAAATGGCAGCCATCAACGTGCCGGAAATGCAAATGCCGCACATGCTGCCAGCTACCCTGTGGGAAGAATCAGGCCGTCTGGAAAAGTACGGTGCTGAAATGTTCCGCTTGAAGGACCGCCATGGGCGCGAAACCTTGCTGGGGCCAACCCACGAAGAAACCTTCACCGAAATCATCGCCAAGAATTTGAAGTCCTACAAGCAAATGCCGCTGCAGCTGTACCAAATTCAGACCAAGTTCCGGGATGAAAACCGTCCCCGCTTCGGCTTGCTGCGCGGGCGCGAGTTTGTGATGCTGGATGGCTACAGCTTTGCGGCCAGCCGCGAGCAACTGGACAAGCAGTTCGACGATGAAAAGAGCGCTTATGAAAAGATCTTCAAGCGCGTCGGCGTGGAAGTACGGCCAGTCATCGCTGACTCAGGCACGATGGGCGGCAAGAACTCTACCGAATTCCAAGCCCCAGCTGCCGTTGGCGAAGATACCATCGCGACCAACGAGACCGGCACTTACGCTGCCAACTTGGAAATGGCGGTCAGCGTCGACACCTTCAAGCAAGAGCCTGAAGCGCTCAAGGACATGGAAAAGGTGGCTACGCCAGGCTGCGAGTCAATCGACCAGCTGGCAGACTTCTTGAAAGTGCCGGCAACCCGGATCGTCAAGAGCATCCTCTACATTGCTGATGAGCAGACCAAGGTTTTGGTTCTGGTCCGCGGCGACAAGGAAATCAATGAAGTCAAGCTGACCCACCTGCTGGACTGCGACAGCCTGCGCACGGCTGAAGCCGGCGAGCTGGAAAAGATCACGGGCTCTGGCAAGGGCGGCGTTGGCCCAGTCAAGGCTGACTACGCGGACAAGATCGTTGCTGATGAAACGGTCAAGGGCCTTTACAACGTGGTCGTTGGTGCCGGTGAAACCGACTACCAATTCGTCAACGCCAACCTGGACCGGGACTTCAAGGTTGATGAATTTGCTGACCTGCGCGTTGCCAATGAAGGCGAGCCAGACCCAGTTGATCACCTGCCATTGAAGTTCACCACTTCAATCGAAGTTGGCCACATCTTCAAGCTGGGCACCTACTACACTGAGCACATGAACGCCAAGTTCCTTGACCAAAACGGCAAGGCACAGCCAGTCATCATGGGTTCATACGGGATTGGGGTGACCCGGCTCTTGTCAGCGATCGTTGAGCAGCACGCTACTGAAAACGGCGTTGCCTGGCCAAAGGAAGTTGCGCCATTTGGCATCCACATCATTCAAATGAAGATGAAGGATGAAATCCAAAGCAAGATTGCCGCTGATTTGGAAGAAAAGTACGCCAAGTACGACGTCTTGTACGACGACCGCAACGAACGCGCCGGCGTCAAGTTCAACGATGCCGACCTGGTTGGCGCGCCAGTCAGAATCACCGTCGGCCGCGATGCTGCTGATGGCTTCGTTGAAGTTAAGCGCCCAACTGATGAAAAGGCCGTCAAGATTGCCTTGACTGACCTGGACGACTTTATTGAACAAGAATTAGACTAGGATTGATTCTCGTGACTGAACAAAACGAACTCTTTTTGAAGTTGTTGAAACAAATTAAGTTCCCGGCTTCGGGATATGAAGATGCTTCGGTTGTACAGGCAGGGGAGATAAGAAACGTGGATGTCTACAGCAAAGAGCGTAGATGGGATATCCACGTTTTTTTTGCTACTCCCTTGAAGTTTGAAAGCTACAATGCCTTAAACCAAGCCATTAAGCAGGAATTCAAGGACTTTGTCTCCGTCCGCCTCTTTGTCGAGACGGCCTCAGGCGCCAGCCAATATCTGCCTGACTACTGGCACTATGCGGTTGACCAGTCGGAAGTCTTGAACTCCCAGCCTGGGGCCAGGTCATTTTTGTCTGGGCAAAAGCCCAGCCTGCAGGATGGCCGCTGGGTAATTCCCGTCAACAGCCAGATCTTTGACCAGATGATTGAGCAGCGGCTCCTGGACTCCTTCTCCCTGGAGCTGCGCCGGTACGGCTTTTTCAACATCAAGCTGATCACTGCGGTCAATGACGTGAGCGCGCAGAATGATCTGGAAAGTCTGGCCCAGCTGGCCCAGCAGCATGAAGAGAATATGCAGCAGGCCTACCAGGCTGCCCCGCCTGTGCCAAAAGCCCCGTCACGCCAGTCTTATGCAGGCGGCGGCAGAAGAAAAGGCCGGCGAAATGCCTTTGGCCCCGGGTCGATTGCCGAAAACGCGGAGACTACCCAGCTGAAGGATTTAAGCGAAGACCAACGCAGCGCGGTGGTTGAAGGGCATGTCTTCAAGGCGGAAATGACCGAGCTGAAGTCTGGCTCCTTTATTTTTACTGGGGAAATGACTGACTATACCAGCTCCATTTCATTTAAGAAGTTCGTTCCGGACTCCGCCAAGGAAGAAATCGACTACTTGAAGAACGTGAAGCCAGGCGTTTGGATCCGCATGCAAGGGGCCTTGAAAGAAGACCAGTATGCCCATGACTTGGTCTTCAACATCTACAACATGGAGCTGATTGAGCACGAAGGGCGCAAGGAAACCTACCAGGGGGAAGAAAAGCATATTGACCTGCACGTGCACACCAACATGAGCCAGCTGGACGCGACCGCGGACGTGGCTGATTTGGTCAAGACGGCCAAGAAGTTTGGCCAGAAGGCCATCGCCATTACTGACCATGCTGACCTGCAGTCCTTGCCTAATGCCTTCGTGGCCGGAAAGAAAAACGACCTGAAGATCATCATGGGCCTTGAGGCCAATATGGTTGATGACCATGGCTTATTGGTCCTGAACCCAGCGTCAATGACTTATGAGCACCGCGAATTCGTCATTTTTGACGTGGAAACGACTGGCTTGTCCTCCGTCTATGACACCATCATTGAAATTGGGGCGGTCAAGATGAAGGACGGGGTGGTCCTTGACCGCTTTGACAAGTTCATCAACCCCCACCACGAATTGTCCGAGCAGACCATCAACCTGACCTCCATTACCGACGAGATGGTACAAGCAGCCGATGATGAAGCAGTAGTCATCAAGCAGTTTATGGACTTCTACGGCGACCGGCCGCTTTGCGGGCACAATGTCCAGTTTGACGTCGGCTTTGTCAACGCGGCCTTGAAGCGGTGCAATTTGCCGCAGATCACCCAGCCGGTCGTTGACACCCTGGAAGTCTCCAGACTCTTGCACCCAGAGCAGTCCCGCCACACCCTGGACTCGCTCTGCCGCAAGTACAACGTCGTCCTGGAGCACCACCACCGGGCCAACCAGGACGCGGAAGCCACCGGCTACCTGATGTTCAAGCTCCTGGATGACTTAAAGGAAAAGTACCACGAAGACGACTTGGGCAAGATGAACGACTTCTCCAACGGGGAAGGCTACAAGCGTGCCCGGCCGACCCATATCACGATCCTGGCCAAGAACCAGCTGCCAGGCTTGCGGAATCTGTACGAGCTGACCAGTCTGGCCGGAATCAAGTACAACTATAAGGGCCTGCGGACGCCAAAGTCGGAGTTGATCCGCCTGCATGCCGGCCTGTTGTACGGCTCAGCCTGCAGCCAGGGCGAAGTCTTTATTGCCATGATGCAAAAGGGCTATGATGAGGCCAAGCGCAAGGCGGAATTCTACGATTTCCTGGAAATTCAGCCCCCGTCAAACTACTCCAGTCTGCTTGACGATGGCCTGATCGCGGATGAGGACCAGCTTGAAGAGATCCTGATGAACATCTATAAACTGGGCAAGGAAATGGGCAAGCTGGTCGTGGCCACGTCTGATGCCCACTATATTGAGAAGCATGATGGCATCTATCGCGACGTCCTTTTGGCCGCGCAGAGGGGGAATCCAAACCGCAACAAGAAGCACCCCGACCTGCACTTCTACACGACCCAGGAAATGCTGGATGAATTCAGCTTCATGGGTGAAGAGATTGCCAAGGAAGTCGTCATTACCAACCCGAACAAGATCAACGACATGATTGATGAAGGGGTGCAGCCGGTTCAGGACGAAAGCTTCCCGCCAAAAATTCCGCATACGGCCGAACGGGTGCGCAAGCTGACCTATGATAAGGCCCACGAGCTCTATGGCGATCCGCTGCCGGAAAACATTCAGGCGCGCCTTGATCGGGAACTTGACGCCATTATCGGCAACGGCTACGGGGTCGTCTACCTGATCTCACAGATGCTGGTTGCCAAGTCCGTCAAGGACGGCTACCTAGTTGGGTCCCGGGGCTCGGTTGGCTCCAGTCTGGTGGCCACGATGATGGGAATCACTGAAATCAACCCCATGCCGCCGCATTACCGCTGCCCGAAGTGCAAGTACTCCGAGTTCTTTGAGCACGGGGAATACGCCTCCGGCTTTGACTTGCCGGACAAGAACTGTCCAAACTGCGATACCTTGATGGTCAAGGACGGGCAGAACATTCCTTTCGAAACCTTCCTTGGCTTCCATGGGGACAAGGTGCCCGACATCGACTTGAACTTCTCCGGCGACTACCAGCCCGTAGCCCACAACTTCATCCGGGTCATGTTCGGGCCAGACCACTCCTTTAAGGCCGGGACCGTAGGCACCTTGGCTGATAAAAAGGCGATCGGCTATGCCAAGCACTTCCAGGATGAGCACCCGGAGATGAAGATCAACAATGCCGAGTCAGACCGTCTGGCCATCGGGGTGACCGGGGTCAAGGCCACGACTGGCCAGCACCCGGCTGGGATCGTCGTCTTGCCAGACGACAAGGACATCTACGAGCTGACTCCTTTGCAGTATCCGTCAGACGACATCTCAAAGGAATGGAAGACGACCCACTTTGACTTCCACCAGATTCACGACAACCTGCTCAAGTTCGACATCCTGGGTCACCAGGACCCGACGATGATCAGAATGCTCCAGGACTTGTCCGGGATTGATCCTTTGACGATTCCAACCGACGATCCAGCCGTCATGTCCCTCTTCTCCAGTCCCAAGGCCCTGGGCGTGACTCCAGAGCAGATTGGCTCACAGACCGGGACCTTGGGCCTGCCGGAATTCGGGACGCCCTTCGTCCGGGGGATGCTGGAAGAGACCAACCCGTCAACTTTTGCCGAGCTGCTGCAGATTTCCGGCCTGTCCCACGGGACTGACGTCTGGCTGGGGAATGCCGAAGAGCTGATCAACAACGGCACCTGCAAGTTGAAGAACGTGATCGGCTGTCGTGACAACATCATGACTGACTTGATTCACTGGGGCGTCAAGAAGGAAGTGGCCTTTTCCACCATGGAATCCGTCCGGCACGGGCGGGGGATTTCCGATGAGGACATGGCGGTCTTGAAGACCAACAAGAACATTCCTGACTGGTACATCCCGTCCTGTCTGAAGATCAAGTACATGTTCCCGAAGGCCCACGCCGCGGCCTACATTTTGATGGCCCTGCGGGTGGCCTGGTTCAAGGTCTACTATCCAGAGATCTACTACGCAGCCTACTTCTCAGTCCGGGCGGACAAAGTGGACGTGGAAGCCATGAGTCATGGGAAGAACTCAGTCATGGCCCTGATCAACCGGATCAAGGAAAAGGGGACGGCCGCCACTAAGCTGGAAAAGGACCTGCAGACTTACATGGAACTGGTCAACGAGGCGATCGAGCGCGGGATCAACTTCAAGATGGTCGACATCAATGAGTCGGAAGCCACTACTTACAAGATTATGGACAAGCACACGATCCTGGTGCCGTTCAACGCGGTTGACGGCCTGGGCGACAGTGCCGCCAAGCAGATCGTGGCCGCCCGCTCAGAAGCGCCGTTTTTGTCAAAGGAAGACCTGCAGATCAGAGGGAAGGTTTCCCAGAAGATCATGGACTTCTTTGAGGTTAACAATGTTCTTGAAGGGATGCCAGACCAAAACCAGCTGTCTTTATTCTAATTTTGAATATTCCCAAAAGTCAGTGTTAATGCACTGGCTTTTTTGATGTGTACGCATTTATTTATAGTTGTACAGCTGATATTTCTTAATAGTATAATAAATAGGTGACTAGACCTTTTGATATCTAATAACTAATCAGAGGAAAATAGGGGTGTTGAGATGACGGTTGATGCAATCGATTTGGTAAAAAATATCCAGCCAAATCCTAAAGGTGTAGAAAGACTTGTAAATTACTTAGGACTTGAGCTTGAAAAGATTGAATCAGTTAGTGATGCGTTTGAGGACGATACGATTTTTGGCTTTAGAAGACCAAATGGATTAGATGGAACATTTGCTTATGTGATATTTACCGAAAAACTAATGGCAAATACTAGAGCTAACCAATATCATGGCTTTTTCAATATTGCAACTCAGGTAATGAAGGAGAGAGGACAAACTAGCTCAGAGGTTGACTTCATTATTGTTATTGGTGACGGAACTCTCATTGTTTTTGATTCGGCAGATTATCGAAGAAGACTGATTTTAACACCAGAAAAACTAGAAAGAAACCACTCTAAGTATCTAACGAAATTTGAATCATTAAAGTCCGAGTCATTAATTGCTAATAGCGCATATGTTGAGGATGAATTCTTTGGTGATACAGAATTAGATCCAAACTTAAAAAATGAATTATTCCGTTTTGCCATCGCAGACGATGAACAGTTTATCAATAAGACAAGAATCATCAGATTGAATTTTTGGAGACGAATCAGGGAAGACAGTAGATGTAAAGCCATTATCAAGAATATCTTCTTTAATGATCAGAATAATGTTGATACGGAATCTAACTACTATGGGGATGTAGTATCCGCCGTTCTAGATACGCTAGTTTTGCGATATATCTTGGTCAGAATCTTAGAAAGAAGATTTGGCTATGACAATGATCTAGCTAAGAAAACTGTAGCAAAAGTTGGCTTAGGGACTTCAATGTCAATTGATAAACTACTTGAAAGCAAAGTGCACTTTGATCATCAAGAAGAGCAAGATGCCTTTGACCCCAAGACTGGCGTGATGGACTTATTTAAGTTAGAGCCAACGAATGATTTTGATAAAGAGAGTATTTCAGAAATTCAAGAGGCTCAGCCAAAGTATATGGTTGAAGAATATGGCGGAGACCTTTATGTCTCTGAGATCGCAAAAGCTGCTACTCAAATAGAGGGGACTTTGACAGAGTCAGAGTATGCCCTTATTTGGAATGTCACTAGTTCAACTGACTTAGATTTTGATCTCGAAGATGTTACGCCAGGTACGATTGGCGAGCAGTATGAACAAACGCTTCAAATGAAGCTAGAGAAGAATGCAGCGGGTGAATGGGAATACAGCAAAGATAATAGTCTTCAAAAATCACAAGGCTCATTCTATACAAACTCCAAAATTACTGACTACATCGTTGATCAAACCTTGGGCAAGAAGCTTGATCAAATTAAAAAAGAGCTGATTGAAGCATCTAATGCTCAAAGAGAAAAGCTTTTACGCAGTGTATTGAAGCTGAGAATGGCCGACATTACAAGTGGTGGGGGTACTTTCTTAGCAGGTGCCGTTCGCAAACTTGGTAGCTGGTATTCTGAACTCGAAAGAAAAGAGGAAATAAAGCCTTTACTACAAAAAATCAAGGGGCTTGAAACAGAGAGTGCATTCCAAAAGTATGCAGTTAACAATATGATCTATGGTGTAGACATGGATCTTAAGGCTTTGATTGTTTCTAGCTTTGCTTTGACTTTAGAATCCTTGGGGGATGTTCAGGAAAAATTACCAGAATTGATCAATAAGACCTTAATTCACCAGAATTCAGTTATTTCCTTAGTTCCAGAATCAAAAAAGCAAACTTACTTTAATACCTACAAAAATGAAATCAAGGAACTCTATCAAGAGAAGAAAAAGTGGATTTCAAAGAAAAAGAATAAGTTCTATGGAGTAAGGGAAAATCTACAAAACACGTTTGCAAAATTGATGGCAGAAGAACTGGAATCAAAGAAATATTCTAAAGAATCACTGCTTCAACTGTTTAAGGACAAGCATATGGAGGTACTGGAATTTAATCTTCCAGAGGTCTTTTTCAATAAAGATGGTGAGTATGTTGGTGGTTTTGATGTTATATTTGGTAACCCTCCATACATCCAGCTCCAAAAGAAAGAAATTTTCTCTGATGAAGAAAAGTATGTATATAAAGAGCTAGGTGAGTTTAAGAGCTATGAAGCTACGGGTGACATTTATGCCTTGTTCTACGAACGTGGTTTAAATTTGCTGAAAGAGGATGGTCTCTTAGGATTTATTACTTCAAATAAGTTCTTGCGGGCAGGATATGGAAAATCTTTAAGAAACTACTTCTTGGAAAATACAAATCCACTATTGCTTGTTAACTTAGGCTCAGGGATGTTTGGGGCAACTGTAGATACTTGTATTCTGATTGTTGAGAAATGTGAAAACAAGGATATGCTTAAAGCAGTTGATCTGGCAAAAAGGGCTAGTGAACCAAAAGCTCGTTTAGAAAATATGAGCGATTATATTGAGCAGAATACTACTTTGGAACCTTTTGGGAAGAATGAAAGCTGGTTAATCCTTTCAAGTATTGAACGATCAATAAAGAAAAAGGTTGAAAAAAATGGAATTCCATTAAAAGATTGGGATATACAAATCTATAGAGGTGTTTTAACAGGATACAATAAAGCTTTTATTATAGATGAAAAGCGAAAGAATGAACTTATATTGGAAGATCCAAAATCGGCTGAAATTATACGACCAATTTTACGTGGCCGTGACATAGACCGATATGGTTATAAATTTGCGGATTTATACTTAATTTGTACATTTCCCGCCAAAAATCTAAATATAGATGACTTTCCGGCGATAAAAAAATATTTGTTATCTTTTGGTAAAAGAAAACTGTCACAATCTGGTGAGAAAAACATTGATGGTATCCAAGGGAATAATGCCCGTAAAAGGACAACCAACCAGTGGTTTGAAACTCAAGATAGTATATCTTATTGGGACGATTTTAATAAACCAAAAATGATATGGAAAAGGATTGGTTCAAAGCTTAGATTTTGTCTGGACACTCAAGGATTTTATTGTCTGGATAGCACCTGCATAGCAACTGGATCGTGCATATCATTCTTAGTAGCCCTTCTTAATACTACTATGGGAAATTATTTATTAAAAGATTCACCAAAAACTGGAACAGGAGACTTAATCGTTAGTGTTCAGGCACTATTACCGATTAAAGTACCGAGACTGAGCCAAAAAGATCAAAAAGAATATGAATCACTTTTAGCTTCTATCATAGAATGTATTAATAATGATCAAGATTATAAGTCTTATGAAAGAAAACTTGAGAGTCTGGCCTTTCAAATGTACGGATTAACTGATACTGAGAAAGAATATGTTATTCAAACTGTCAATGAATTATATCGATAACTCATAAAAAATTAATGGTTTAAGAGCCATTCAACTTCTTTTTTAGTAAATTTATAGTCCTTAATTACGTCTATATTCTCAATTTTCGTCTCTGAATACGGTGGAATTGGAAGGTTTTCTAGAAATTTTTTCTTATATCTATAGCCAGTATCACCTAATCCACCACCCGAATAGAACAATTTAAAAATTTTACCTACAATTGAGGAATTTAACCAATCTGTCAGATACTTTAAACTACTCGTGTTTTTGCCATAAATGATAACCGCGGTAACATCTGGAATAAAATGTTTATCTTCATCAAAATAAAATCTAGGTGACTGAACAATCTCAGAGAACATGATTTTTGGTTTATTAAAATCGTCCATATATGCACATCGCCTTAAATTATATGGCGTATCTCCTTGATCTTGACGCTTATAAATCTTATCCCAATATTGATCTAGGTGTCTTTTTATTGCTGGGTAACTTTCAATATTTATTGAGGGATGGTCTACACCTTCCTTGTCCGTATATTTGTTATAAGAATTTATGAGATAGATATTTGCAAAATTATATCCAAATCTTTTGATATCTTTGCCACGTAAAATTGGTCGTATTAATTCAGCAGTTTTTTCCTTTTCCTCAATTGTTAAGCAACTATCTAATATCTCCTCACGCTTTTCTTTACTAATGATGAAAGCTTTGTTATACCCGGTCTTAACACCAAAATTAATTGATATATCCCAATTCTTTAATGGAACTCCAACTGATTCTACCTTTGATCTTATTGACTGCTCTATTGGTGTTAAGATTAACCAATTTTCTTCTTTTGAATAGGATGCCGTGGTTCTATTCTGCTCAATATAATCGCTCATATTTAGAAAGCAGGTAATTGGATGAATTACGGGTATATTAGAGTAAGTACAGATAGACAGACAGTAGAAAATCAAAGATTCGAAATCGAAGAATTTTCTAGAAGGCGAAACATAACGATCGATTCGTGGACTTCTGAGGTGGTTAGTGGAACTAAGAAGGCTGACGAACGATTACTTGGAGACCTCCTTAGAGGACTAAAAAAGGGAGACCGGTTAATAGTTAGTGAACTCTCAAGACTAGGGCGTAATCTTCTACAAATCATGTCAATTTTGAACTATTTGATGGAGAAAGATATCATTCTTCTGACGGTGAAAGAAGGCTACGAACTCGGTAATAACATCAACTCAAAGGTTTTAGCTTTTGCCTTCGGTCTATCAGCTGAAATTGAAAGAAACCTAATTTCTCAGAGAACTAAAGAGGCTTTAGCTAGAAAGAAAGCCGAGGGTGTTGTCCTAGGTAGGCCAAAGGGGCCGGCTAAATTATCAACTTACAAGCTGTATAAATACAAAAATGAGATCACTAAGTTAAGAGATGAAGGAATGTCTTTTAACAAGATCGCAAAAAAATATCAAGTCAATCGTGCAACAGTATCTAAGTTTATCAAGAGGATTGGAGAAGAACGTAATGGCTAGTGATAAGTTTATCCCGAAAATCGGTGATACGAATCGAATCGATAATACGCCTGGTCGAACCATGCGCGGTGCAATTGCTGGATTAATGGCTGATAGTGGCATGATCCGAATTGCCAGTGGCTATTTTCGCTTAAGTGGGTTAGTTGAACTTGAAGATGATTTAAGAGATTTCTTTAACCGGTCACCTGAAAATAAGATCCAACTCCTTTTAAGTAATCAGTATGATCAAGCGAATGCTGAGACACGAAAAGTATTGGATATAGCTGAAGATCCTGTGGAATACCAGTCCGAATATTTCTTGCTAGATAATCAATTTTATCGTGCCATCGTAGATTGGGTTCAAACCGGCAGAATTGAAGTAAAGATCTTTGTCGACAGCAAGTTTCGTCAAACTCATTCAAAAGAGGATATTGCCTTCTTACATGGAAAAGCCTATTTATTCTCGCCTTCAGAAAATAGCAGAAATGGTGATGTCTTAATTGGTTCATCCAACTTCACTTATGGGGGTCTTGTTAAGAATCGTGAACTAAATATCTATTCTCAGGATACCTTCTCACCAATCAAAAGCTGGTTTGAAGAGATGTGGGATCAATACGCAGAAGACTATTCTGAAAAGCTCTTACAAGAATTTAGTGACCAGAAGAAGAAATACTCCAAACCTAAAGTACTTTATACTCCTATTAAGTACTTATACTGGAATTTAGGGAAATATTACGGTGAGAAAACTCCAGAAACCCTAGATATGAGAATTAAGGGGATCGAAGAAAACTTACCTTACGCAAAACATAAGGATGGAAATAAGTATTTTGCCCACCAGTTTATTGGAATTAGGCATGTTTACCAGCAACTACAAAAATTCGATACCCAAATCCTTGCAGATGGCGTTGGCTTAGGAAAGACACTAGAAGCAACTAGCATAATAAAGCTATATCAACAAGATTTGGCAACCCAAGATGATCATCGAAGAGTGCTGATTCTTGCCGGAAGACGCCTTAGAGAGCAGTGGGAAGATGAATTAAGGAATGCAGGGGTAAGTCGCGATAAAGTTGATATAGCAACAAGACAGGCATTTACTAATTGGAGTGATGAGCATCTTCAAGAAGCTGCAGAGATATACGCTTTATTTGTGATTGATGAAGCCCATGAAGGATTTTTACGTAAAAACAATAAGGCATATGAAAATGTTCAGAAGATCATTCATATCGCTAGAAACGTTCAAGGAAGAACAATTAGAGGCTTACTGCTAACTGCAACGCCTTGGAATAATTCAAGAGAAGATGTTATTCGCTTGGGACTCTTATTCTTGAATGTTTTAAAGGTACCTTCTGATCGACAATATCGCAGCTATGTGCTTACTAATAGAGAAAAGCTGCTTTATGATACGAAAGATAGTGGAAAATATAATCACCAAGCTTATATTGAGTTTTGGAAAGATTTATTCTATCAAAGAACAAGAACCAGTTTGGCAAACGAAAAGTATTTATCGGATCGCTATCCTACAAGACAGTTCCCACTTGAAAATGATGACAAACCATTTGTATTAAAGTATTCACCAGATGTCTCACAAGCACTGTCGGATACGCTAGAAAGACTAATTTCTCTAAAATTGCCATATCAAGACACAGTGTGGCAATACTTTGGTCCCAATGTTACTAGTAACATTAATCTGAGACAGAGATTTACTTTACTCAGAATGGTTGACTCCAGCAATGCAGCTTTTAGTAATAGTCTAAAAAATATCAAAAAGAAACTAGAGAACTTTAAAGAAGACATTTCGGAATTAAAGAATGCTGGGCTTAAAGAAGCAAAACAGTATTTTATCAGTAAAATTGACTCTGATATTAGCGTCAGTGACATAGACGATGAATTAGCGCTTGATCTCTTTGATAATGAAGAGGATGATCAGCAATTTGACCACTTGAGTTCTGCACAGCAAAATAGAATAAATTATGTTAACGAGGAGCTGACAGAAAATACTTTAGATGAATATCTGAATCGCATGCTAAACGACACAACCGCTGACATTCAAAGCATGGATGAAATTTTGTCTCAGTGGGAAATTGTTGCTACAAAAGATGAAAAGGAAAAGATCATACTAAAGAAGATCAAAGAAATAGTATCAAAGGGCAGTAAAGTCTTGATCTTTTCAGAATTTGCCAAAACTGTTGAAAGTTACTTTAATGGCTGCTTGGCTGATCCTGAAATCTTAAAAGCTGGTGTTGGGATGGTTGAAGGATCTAAGAGTATGATCAACCATGAAGAATGTCCAAAGGAAGAAGCCTTAGGGAGATTTTCTCCGCAATCTAAGTCGTATTTCCTAGACGGAAAATCAGAGATCTCCGTATTAATCGGTACTGATGCAATTTCAACAGGGCAGAACCTCCAGGATGCAAACTATTTAATTACCATAGAGCTTCCCTACAATCCAATGCGGCTTGAGCAAAGAATTGGGCGGATCGACCGACCAAAGTTAAATGGTAAAAATAATATCTATATTTATGCCTTCCCTTCAGAAGAAGTTATTAATGCAGAACTAAGGCTTGCCGAGCGTTATGAAGATAAAGCCACTAGCGCAAAAGAAGATACAGAAGGTGATTTTAAACTGCCATTTATCGATAACGGAGAATATCAAGGTCTTGTTAGTGGAAGCTCCTTACTCGAAGATACGAATCAAAATAAAGAAACCATTGTCGCTTCTGTCCAAGAAGATGAGGCACGAGGGCGAGCATATTATTATTATGCAAAAATTGGAAAGGTATTTAAACTGAATAAGGATACGCTTTTTAAACCCTATTCTTTTGGAAAGAAATGCGAATCAATTATACTATGTCAAACGATTCTTTTTGACATCAACCAAAAAGAGATCAAGGAAACAGATCCAGATCTTTGGGATATCGCAACGGGTGAGAAGATACCTTTTGTTAAAGCTGAAAATATCGTTCATAAAATGTTAGATGCCGATGCTGTCATCGCCAGGGAAGAAGCAACTCATTTATTAAAGAATGCTAGCCAGAATGAAGAAGAAGTTCTCAAGCAAGAGGTTCAAGATTATAATAGTAATTTGAAGCAAGTGACTGATTTAGAAACTCCGCTATCTTATATTGCCAAAATAAGAGAGAC
This sequence comes from Lactobacillus porci, assembly GCF_009695985.1. Lineage (NCBI taxonomy): Bacteria > Bacillati > Bacillota > Bacilli > Lactobacillales > Lactobacillaceae > Lactobacillus > Lactobacillus porci. The sequence continues at coordinate 27,017 of NZ_VUMX01000003.1, read as the reverse complement.
TCTAAAGTCAGGTATGAAAGAGTATCGTAACAACTTTAAAGAGCAGCATGTAAATGGTAAGAAATTTAACCAAATTGTCGACTCATTAAGTAACCGGGGCTTTAGTAAGGAGCAAAAGCAGTACTTGCAACTTTTAATGGATTCAGATGGTAAAATCAGTACTAAAAAGGTTCAGGAAAATGTTTGGAATAACTTGAATCGCTTTGTTGAGTTATTTGATGGAGAGATGCTTGGTCTTGAGAATAGCAGAAATGACTATGCTCGAAAAGCAAATAGTGAATTTTCGAAATTAAAGGTGGTTTCTGGGTTAATATCGACTAGCTTAAATTAATAGAGCTAGAAAATCATTAGTTTTCCTTGTCAGGCAGCACTAACTCTTTACAAGTTGCGTAAAGTGTGATATATTTTCTTTAGATCGAATATTGGTAAATTCGAGTGAGCAGCAATGCTCACTCTTTTTATTACGGAGGAAAACTTTGCCAAAAAACTTAGCTGTAATCCAAGAAGCAATTGAGCCAGTCATCAGCGGCAACGGCTGCGAACTGGTTGATCTGGAATATGTCAAGGAAAAGAGCCAATACTACCTGCGGATTTACGTCGACAAGCAGCCTGGCGGGATCGACATTGAGACGATTGCGGACCTGAGTGAATTGGTAGGAGAGAAGTTGGATTCAATGACTCCCGATCCACTGCCTGATCCCTACATCCTGGAGCTTTCTTCACCAGGCTTGGAGCGTCCGATCAAGAATGACCGCGACTGGGACCGGGCCAAGGGAGAATATATTCACGTCACCCTGTACCAGAAGCTTGAAGGCGACAAAGTCTTTGAAGGCCATCTGCAAGAGCTTGACGATGAGCAAATCCAATTGGAGATCAAGATCAAGACGCGCCGCAAATTGGTGACGATTCCGCGCAAGCAGATCGCCAGCGCCCGCTTTGCTATTGAATTTTAAGAAAGAGTGATCCAAAACTTATGTCAAAAGAAATGCTTGAAGCTTTTGATGTCCTGGAAAAGACCAAGGGCATCAAGAAAGATGTGATCGTTGAGGCCATGAAGGCTGCTTTGGCTGCCGCCTACAAGAAGAACTACGGGCAAGCCGAAAACGTGGAGATTGATTTTAATGACCGGACGGGCGACTTCAAGGTCATGTCCATCAAGACGGTCGTTGACGAAGTGCAAGACCCGCGCGTGGAAGTTTCGCTTGAAGACGCGACTGCCATCAACCGGGCCTACGAAGTCGGCGACACCATCAAGTTCGAGGTTACGCCAAAGAACTTTGGCCGGACCGCTGCCGCTACCGCCAAGCAGGTCGTAATGCAGCGCCTGCGCGAAGCGGAAAACGCCCACATCGTCAATGAATACTCCCAATATGAAGACGAACTGGTTACCGGGACCGTTGAAAGAACCGACAACCGTTTCGTATACGTCACGATCGGCAACGTTGAAGCCGTGATGGACATCAAGCGCGACACGATTCCAGGCGAGCACTACAACCCGCAAGACAAGGTCCGCGTATTGGTAACCAAGGTCGGTGCCGACGGCAAGGGAGCCCAGATCCGCGTGTCACGGACTGCTCCAGACGTCGTCAAGCGCCTGTTTGAGCAAGAAGTGCCGGAAATCTATGACGGGACCGTGGAAATCATGTCCATCGCCCGGGAAGCTGGCGAAAGAACCAAGATTGCCGTCAAGTCCAACGACGCCAACATTGACCCAGTCGGTACCTGCGTTGGCCCACGCGGCACGCGCGTGCAGAACGTAGTCAATGAACTGGGCGGGGAAAACATCGACATCGTCCAATACGAAGAAGATCCGTCAGACTACATCGCCAATGCTTTGAACCCTGCTGAAGTTATTGCGGTACAATTTGAAGATGAAGACGATGAAAAGAAGGCTTTTGTCATTGTGCCTGACTACCAGCTTTCACTGGCTATCGGCAAGAAGGGGCAAAACGTCCGTCTGGCTGCCCGCCTGACTGGCTTTAAGATTGACATTCGTCCAGAATCCGAAGTCGAATTTGTTGACGAAAGCGATGAAGAAGACGACACTGAAGCAGACGAAAGCGCAGAAGCAGCAAGCTTTGAATCTGAAGCCGCAGACGGCGACGTTGAAGTTGAAGACGCGGACGACGCTGAAGCAGCTGACGACGAAGCAGAAGATGAAGAATAACAGGTGATTTCTTTGAAGAAGAGAAAAATCCCAATGCGGAAAGACTTGTTGACCGATACGATGCAGCCCAAGAAAGAACTGGTCCGCATCGTTGTTGACAAGGACAAGAACGTTTCTGTTGATCCAACGGGAAAGAAGGCTGGCCGGGGAGCATACGTTTCTTTGGAGCCAGAGAAGATTGAGGCCGCGAAGAAGTCCAAGGTCTTGGACCGCAGCCTGGGGGTAAAGATCGCGGATGATTTTTACGAGGAACTCTTTGCCTATGTTGATCACCAGAAGGCTAGAAAAGAATTATTTGGTGATAAAAAATAATTAGCAATCGACAAAAAGCATTAAACCTGCTCGGCTTGGCCACCAGAGCCCGCAAGCTGGTCTCTGGGACGGAGATCGTCGTTGGCGCCATCAAAAAGGGCAAGGCAAAATGCGTAATCATCGCGAATGACTTGGCAGACAATGGTCAAGAGGAAGTGAGGAGCGCTCTGAAGCAGCATCCGGTACCGCTGGTGGCTGCCTTCAGCTCAGAGGAGCTTTCCCAAGCTATTGGCAAACAGCGCAAGGTATTGGCATTGACCGACTCCGGCTTTGCCAAGGCCCTGCAAGCAAAGATTAAAGAAGGAGTGTGATCTGATGACCAAAAAACAAGTTAATGAATCTTCAAAAGAATTGGGCATGGACAGCAAGGATGAAAAGAAGGGCAAGCCAGGCAAGCTGAAGATTTCCGTTCACGCGATCCGCAAGGGCGAAAAGAAGCCGGCAAATAAGAAGCCAGGCAAGCGCCGCGGCAACCGGTCAAACGGCGGTCAAGGCAATAGCAGCCGCCGCCCGGCAGCCCGCGACCTGCTCAAGAATTTGAAGCAAAAGCAGCGCGTTGAAGAAGTTCATTTGAATGAACAAAGCCAAGCAGCGCGCAAAGAATACCAAAAGAACTTGAACAAGCCAGCTCAAGAAGCTCCAGCAGCCAAGAAGGCTGAGAGCGAGCCGGCAGCTGCTTCAGCATCAGCATCCAGCTCAAAGGTTAGAGGCCCGAAGATCCTTAAGCCGTCTCCAGCCCGCATGAAGCAAAATGAGACTCCTTCTGAAAACCGCTCCCGCGGCAACGGCGAACGCAGACATGCCAGCCGCCCAAGCAAGCGGCCAAGCAGCGGCAGCCAAAGACCAGACTTTTCCGCAGCGCCAATGGCTGCGCCAGAGCCAAGCAAGGACAACCGCCGCCGAGGCGGCAAGCCAGGCCGCAAGGGCCAAAATGCCGGCTTCCAGCCAGATCACAGCCATTCAGACCGGGCCGAGCGCCGCAAGAAGAAGAACAACAAGCATCAGCAAAGCGCGCAGCCGAAGAAGCAGCCTACCCAAAGAAAGGAACGGCCATTGCCAGAAAGCTTTGAATATGAAGTTGGCATGAATGCCCAAGACCTGGGCAAGATCCTCCACCGCGAGCCAGCGGAAATCGTGAAGAAACTCTTCATGCTGGGGATCATGACCAACCAAAACCAGTCCCTGGACAAGGACACGATCGAACTGCTGGCAGCCGACTACGGCATTGAAGCAGTTGAAAAGGTTCACGAAGACATTTCCGACATCGACAATATTTTTGAACAGGAAATGGAAGCTTCCAAGGAATCCAAGAACCAAACCGTCCGTCCGCCAGTAGTTACCATCATGGGTCACGTTGACCACGGTAAGACGACCTTGCTGGACCGCTTGCGCCACACCCGGGTTTCAGAACATGAAGCCGGCGGGATTACGCAGAGCATTGGTGCCTACCAAGTCCGCATCAACGACCGTTTGATCACTTTCCTGGACACGCCAGGTCACGCGGCCTTCTCAAGCATGCGTGCCCGCGGGGCTGAAATCACGGACATCGTTGTTTTGATCGTTGCCGCTGACGACGGGGTTATGCCACAGACCATTGAAGCCATCGACCACGCTAAGAGCGCGGGCGTGCCAATCATCGTGGCCATCAACAAGATGGACAAGCCAGGCGCCAACCCGCAGCACGTCACTGAGCAGCTGATGAACTACGAATTGATTCCAGAAGCTTACGGCGGCTCCACGATCTTCGTTGACATTTCAGCCAAGACTGGCCTGGGCATTGATGAGCTTTTGGAAAACATCATTCTGGAAGCCGACATGCTGGAACTGAAGGCTGATCCTAAGCAAAAGGCGATCGGTACGGTAGTTGAAGCCCGTTTGTCACGGGGCAAGGGGCCAGTTGCCGACGTTTTGATCCAGCAAGGGACCCTGCGCGTCGGTGACCCAATCGTTGTCGGCGACACCTTCGGTCGCGTGCGGACCATGACCAACGATAAGGGCCGCCAAGTCAAGAAGGCCACGCCAGCCATGCCGGTCGAAATCACTGGCTTGAACGACGTGCCGGAATCAGCCGACAAGCTGGTCGTCTTTGAAGATGAAAAGACGGCCCGTGCGGTTGGTGAAGCCCGTGCCCAACAAGCTCTGCAAAAGCAGCGTGAAAACGTGCAGCACGTCACTCTGGACAACCTGTTTGACACGATGAAGCGGGAAAGCATGAAGTCAGTCGACATCGTTTTGAAGGCTGACGTGCAAGGCTCCGCTGAAGCCTTGGCTCAATCCTTCCAAAAGATTGACGTTGAAGGCGTCCGCGTCAACATCATCCACTCTGGCGTTGGTGCCATCAACGAAAGCGACGTTACCCTGGCCAGCGCTTCAAACGCCCTGATCATCGGGTTCAACGTCCGGCCAACGGCCATGGCCAAGAGCCAGGCTGCCCAAGAAGGGGTCGACATCCGCCTGTACAGCATCATCTACAAGGCAATCGATGACGTTAAGGCCGCTATGCAAGGGATGCTGGAACCAACTTATGAAGAAAAGGTAATCGGCAACCTGACTGTCCGCGAGACTTGGAAGGTTTCCAAGATCGGGACGATTGCCGGTGCTTTTGTCGACAACGGCTATGTCAACTCAGATGCCGGCATCCGGGTAATTCGCGATGGCGTCGTCAAGTACGACGGCAAGGTTGCATCCCTGCGCCGCTTCAAGGATGACGTCAAGGAAGTCAAGGCAGGCTTTGACTGTGGCTTGACCATTGAGAAGTTCAACGACATCAAGGTCGGCGACCAGCTTGAAGCCTACGAGATGCAAGAAGTTAAGCCTAGCTAACGGAGGTTGCAATGAAGCATAGAAAAGGACGCGTCGAAGGCGAGATCCTGCGTGAACTGACCAAGATCATCCGCCGCGACATTCGTGATCCGCGCGTCAGCGGGGTAACTTTTACCGCCGTTGAATGCAGCAACGACTTTTCTTACGCGACCGTCTACTACAGTCTGCTGACCGATGATGCGGAAAAGCAGAAGGACGCGGAAATTGGCTTGGAAAAGGCCAAGGGGACCATGCGCCACTTGCTCGGGCAAGTGCTGACGGTCTACAAGGTTCCAGAATTGATCTTCAAGCGGGACCAGTCCGCGATCTACGGGAGCAAGATCGACCAGTTGATTGCTGACTTGCACAAGCAAGAGGAAGATCGCTAAAAGTCGGATTTGAAGAAAATAAGCAGCAAAGCGCCTCAGGGCGCTTTTTTGCTGGAGAAAACATGAACAGGAAATTGAGGCGAGGACAAGACATGTATAACGGAATCATTGTAATCGACAAGGATGCGGGCATGACCAGCGGGGACGTGGTCTACAAGCTGCGCAAAATCCTGCATACCAGAAAGATTGGCCATGCCGGCACCCTGGATCCCAGCGTGACTGGCGTCTTGCCAATTGCCGTCGGCCAGGCAACCAAGCTGATCGAATTGATGCATGAGCGGCCAAAAGCCTATGAGGGTGAAGGAATGTTTGGGGAAGCGACCGACTCTTACGACTTGGACGGGACCGTCACCAAGACGGCCAGACTGGCCCGGCCCTTTACCAGCGCGGAAATTCAGGCAGGCATGAAGCAGCTTACGGGAGACATCAGCCAGCTGCCCCCAATCTATTCAGCCGTCAAAGTCAATGGCAAGCGCCTCTATGAGTATGCCAGAGCCGGGATTCCGGTTGAGCGGCCCGCCCGCGCGGTGCACGTGGCCAGCTACGAGCTGGTTGGAAAGCCCAAGTGGGATGAAGCGCAGGCAAGAGAAAGCTTTGCATTTAAGGTTGCCTGCTCTAAGGGAACCTATGTCAGAAGCCTGGTCAATGATCTGGGCGAAAAAATGGGCGTCCCGGCGGTCATGACCCGCTTGCGGCGGACGGCCAGCTCCGGTTTTGACCTGCAGCAGGCCGTGACTTTGGATGAACTGGAAAAGCATCTGGAGCAGATTGATCAGTATCTGCAGCCAATCGATGCTTTTTTCAAGGACTACCAAACGGTAGATCTGGACGAACAAAGCTGGAAGCAAGTGCAAAATGGGGCCTGGATCAAGCTCAAGGCTGATGCAGACAAGGTCGCTTTGCGGTACAATAATAGAGTTAAAGCGATTTACCGGGCAAAAGGTGGCGCGACCTACTGTCCGGATTTGATGCTGCTAAGTAATGAGTAATTGAGGGATTTAGTTTGAAAACAATTAACATCAGCTGTCCGATCGACCAGCCGCTGACGGATGGACCAGTCGTTCTGGCCTTGGGCTTTTTCGACGGGGTGCACATTGGTCACCAGCGCCTGATCGCCGAAGCGCGCTCAGAAGCTGACCAAAAGGGCCTGCCGTTGATGGTCTTGACCTTTGACCGCCACCCGAAAGAAGTCTACGCGGGCGTAAAGAATTTTGCCTACTTGAACTCACCGGATGAGAAGGTCTATGAAATGGAAAAGATTGGCGTGGATTACCTGGTGATCATGCAGTTTACCAAGCAATTCAGCCAGCTGGCCCCGCAGGATTTTGTGGACCGGATCATCATGAAGCTGCAGGCAGACACGGTCGTCGCCGGCTTTGACTATACCTATGGATCAAAAGACGTGGCCAATATGACCAATCTGCCAAAGTTTGCCAAGGGCCGCTTTGCGATCAAGGTCTTGCCCAAGCAGATTTTTGAAGGACAGAAGATCGGCTCAACCGAGATCAGGGAGGCCATCAAAAAGGGTGACCTGACTTTGGCCACGGAGCTTTTAGGCCACCCGTACACGACCAGCGGCAAAGTCGTTCATGGCTTCCGCAATGGCCACAAGCTGGGCTATCCAACGGCTAATCTGTCCATGGACTGGCCCAAGGTGCTGCCAAAGATTGGCGTGTACGCGACTATGACTCGGGTCAAGGACCGGTGGTATGAGTCAATGACCAGCGTGGGCTACAATGTCATGTTCAACGATGAAAAGCAGATCTACATTGAGTCCAATCTTTTTGACTTTGACCAGGATATCTACGGGGAGACCATCACGATTGCCTGGTACAAGTATCTCAGGAATGAGCTGAAATTTGCCAGCCTTGACGGCCTGGTCGCTCAGCTTAAGCAGGATCGCATTAACGCGGAAGCTTATTTTGACCAAACGGTCGAATAGGAATGCTATGCAAAATAAGATAAAAAGAGCCAATATTGCTTGGCTCTTTTTTCTTCGAAAAAAATTAGCATTCAGCTTGACTAACTGCTAATTTCTTGTTAATCTATACCATGTTAGCACCTGGAAGATGTGAGTGCTAAATGTGAGGGCGATAATTATGTTGACCGAACGTCAAGAACTTATACTAAAGACAATCATTCAGGACTTTACCAAGACCCACGAGCCTGTGGGGTCAAAGACGGTCATGAATCAATTGCCGATCAAAGTATCCAGTGCGACTATCCGCAATGAAATGGCGGTCTTGGAAGAGGCGGGGCTGATCGAGAAGACCCACTCTTCCAGCGGCCGGATTCCTTCAACAGAAGGCTATCGATACTACTTGGACAACCTGGTTCAGCCCCTCCGGCTGCCGGAAGCCGTCTATACCCAGATCGGCTCCCAGTTTGACCAGCCGTTCAACCAAGTTGACGAGATCGTCAAGGAAGCAGCCAAGATCCTGTCTGATCTGACCGACTACACGGCCTTCGCGGAAGGGCCAGAGGCCAGAGGGGTCAGGATCACGGGCTTTCGGATCGTGCCCCTGGCGCCCCGGCAGGTGATGGCCATCTTGGTCACCTCTGACGGCGGGGTCAAGAACCAGCTCTACACCTTGCCGCGCCACATCTCAGGCGATGAGATCGAGCGGGCGGTGCGGCTGATCAACGACCAGCTGGTTGGCAAGAGCTTGGGCGAGATCAATAAAGAAACTTTCCAAGCCTTGTCCAGCAGCAACATCGTGGGCAAGAACGCGCCAGAATTCCTGGAGCTTTTGGAATCAGTGATCAAGGAAGCTGCCAGTGAGCAGCTTTACGTCGATGGCCAGCTGAACCTGTTGAACAACACCGACAAGAGCGATATTGACGACATCAAGTCCCTATACCAGCTGATCAACACCGACAGTCTGGTCGGCGAACTAATCGACATTGGGGATGAGGACGAGAACGGGGATTCCAAGCGCTATCCAGTCCACGTCCGCCTCGGGACTGAATTGCCCAGCGACCTGCTCCGCAATTTCAGCCTGGTTACCGCTGAATACAGCGTAGGCAAGTACGGCCATGGGACGATCGCACTACTGGGTCCCCGCAATATGCCATATTCAGAAATGATTGGCCTGATGGAATTCTTCAGGCAGGAATTGGCAAGAAAATTGCTGGACTACTATGGCAGATTTAAATAAGGAGGTTTGTCGTGAGTAAGGAAGAATTTCCAAGCGAGAAAGACTTGACTCAAGCAGACAAGCAAACAAAGCAAGACAAGAAACATGCCGCCAAGGCAGAGAAGACCAAGCCAGCGGCCAAGCAAGATCCAAAGAAGGACGAGCTGGCTGACTTGCAAAAGCAGCTTGCAGAGCTGACCGCCAAGAACAAGGAGCTGGAAGACAAGTACCTGAGAAGCGAGGCCGAGCAGCAGAATGCCCAGCGCCGCTACAGCAAGGAAAGAGCCAACCTGGTCAAGTACGAGTCCCAGCGCCTGGGCAAGGATATCCTACCAAGCGTGGACAACTTGGAAAGAGCCTTGGCAGTCAAAGCCGATGATGAAGTTTCCGGCCAGCTCAAGAAGGGGATTGAAATGACCCTGGAAGGTCTGGTCAGAGCCTTGAAGGACAACGGCATTGAAGAAATCAAGGCTGAAGGCGAGAAGTTTGATCCGACATTGCATCAGGCGGTACAAAGCGTGCCAGCTGAGAATGATGATCAAAAAGACCACGTCGTGCAGGTTCTGCAGAAGGGCTACGTCTACAAGGACCGGACCCTGCGGCCAGCCATGGTTGTCGTGGCTCAGTAAGACAGCAATCAAGCAATCAAACAATTTATTCGAAATTTTTCAATCTAACAAGGAGAGCAAAACATGTCAAAAGTTATTGGGATTGACTTGGGTACGACCAACTCAGCAGTTGCAGTTTTGGAAGGCAAAGAACCAAAGATTATCACCAACCCGGAAGGGGCTAGAACTACCCCTTCAGTAGTTGCCTTCAAGGATGGCGAGATTCAAGTCGGTGAAGTTGCCAAGCGGCAAGCGATCACCAACCCGAACACGATCGTTTCCATCAAGCGGCACATGGGTGAAGCTGACTACAAGGTGAAGGTCGGCGACAAGGCCTACACCCCACAAGAAATCTCCGCTATGATCCTGCAATACATCAAGAAGTTCTCAGAAGACTACTTGGGTGAGCCGGTTACTGACGCGGTTATTACCGTTCCAGCCTACTTCAACGACGCTCAGCGGCAAGCAACCAAGGACGCCGGCAAGATTGCTGGCCTCAACGTGCAGCGGATCATCAACGAACCAACTGCTTCAGCTTTGGCTTACGGTCTGGACAAGGATGAAGACGACGAAAAGGTCTTGGTCTACGACCTCGGCGGTGGTACCTTCGACGTTTCCGTCCTGCAATTGGGCGATGGCGTCTTCCAAGTTCTGTCAACCAACGGTGACACCCACCTGGGTGGTGACGACTTTGACAACAAGATCATCGACTGGCTGGTAGCTGGCTTCAAGGAAGAAAACGGCGTTGACCTGTCAAAGGACAAGATGGCAATGCAACGCTTGAAGGATGCCGCTGAAAAGGCCAAGAAAGACTTGTCAGGCGTATCTTCAACCCACATCTCCCTGCCATTCATCTCAGCCGGTGAAGCAGGTCCTCTGCACCTGGAAGCAGATCTGACCCGGGCTAAGTTCAACGAACTGACTGACGACCTGGTTCAAAGAACCAAGATCCCATTTGACAACGCTTTGCGTGACGCTGGCCTGTCAGTTGGCGACATCGACAAGGTGATCTTGAACGGTGGCTCAACCCGGATTCCAGCCGTGCAAGAAGCCGTTAAGCAATGGGCTGGCAAGGAACCAGACCACTCAATCAACCCAGACGAAGCCGTTGCTTTGGGTGCCGCTATCCAAGGCGGGGTAATCTCTGGTGACGTTAAGGACATCGTTTTGCTGGACGTTACCCCATTGTCACTTGGGATTGAAACCATGGGTGGGGTCTTCACCAAGCTGATCGACAGAAACACCACCATCCCAACTTCCAAGAGCCAAATCTTCTCAACCGCAGCTGACAACCAGCCAGCCGTTGACATTCACGTTCTGCAAGGTGAACGGCCAATGGCAGCTGACAACAAGACCTTGGGCCGCTTTGAATTGACTGACATTCCAGCCGCTCCACGTGGCGTGCCACAAATCCAAGTTACCTTCGACATCGACAAGAACGGGATCGTCAACGTTTCAGCCAAGGACATGGGGACTGGCAAGGAACAAAAGATTACGATCCAATCAGCTTCTGGCTTGTCAGATGAAGAAATCGAAAGAATGAAGAAGGAAGCCGAAGAGCACGCTGAAGAAGACAACAAGAAGAAGGAAGAAGTCGACCTCAGAAACGAAGTTGACAGCCTGATCTTCCAAACCGAAAAGACTTTGAAGGAAGTCGACGGCAAGTTGCCTGAAAGCGATGCTAAGCCAGTCAAGGACGCTCTGGAAGACCTGAAGAAGGCCCAAAAGGACAACAACCTGGACGAAATGAAGACCAAGAAGGACGCCTTGACCAAGGTTGCTCAAGAATTGGCAGTCAAGCTTTACCAACAAAACGCCCAAAACGGGCAAAATGGTCAAGCCGGCCCACAAGGCCCAGCCAATGGCGGCAACAATGGCAACAACGGCGACACTGTTGACGGCGACTTCACCAAGGTAGACCCAAACAAGTAAAGCGACTATAATTGAACAAAAGGAGAAGAACTGCATGAAGTAGTTCTTTTCTTTTGTTAACAAGAAGGAGCGTAAAGATAGATGGCAGCAAATCGGGATTACTATGATATTTTGGGCGTCAGCCGGGATGCCAGCGATGCTGAGATCAGCAAGGCATACCGCAAGCTGGCCAAGAAGTATCACCCAGACTTAAACCATGAACCCGGTGCGGAAGAAAAATACAAGGAAGTCAACGAAGCTTATGAAGTTTTGCATGACCAGCAAAAGAGACAGCAATACGACCAGTTCGGCCAGGCAGGCATGAATGGTCAGGGCTTCGGTGGCCAAGGATTTGGCGGCCAAGGCTTCGGTGGCGCTGGTTTCGATGATTTTGGCGACATCTTCAACAGCTTCTTCGGCGGTGGTGCCAGCCGGCAAAGAGTCGACCCGACAGCGCCGCAGCGTGGTCAGGACCTGGACTACACCATGACTATTGACTTCATGGATGCGATCAAGGGCAAGACGACCGATATTACCTACACCCGGAGCACGACTTGTGAGGCCTGCGGCGGCAACGGTGCTGAAAAGGGCACCCACCCAATTACCTGTGACAAGTGTGGCGGCAGCGGGATGATGACGATTACCCAAAGATCCGTCTTGGGCATGATCCAGCGGCAAACCACCTGTGACAAGTGCTCAGGCCGCGGCTTCATCATCCAGCACCCATGCAAGAGTTGCCACGGGGCAGGGACGGTCGACAAGAAGCAGACCCTGCAGGTCAAGGTGCCAGCCGGCATCGATGACGGCCAGCAGATCCGCCTGGCCGGGCAAGGCGAAGCCGGGAAGAACGGCGGCCCTTACGGGGACCTTTATATCGTCTTCCGGGTTCGTCCAAGCAAGGACTTTACCAGACGCGGGCAGACCATCTACACGACCGTGCCGATCTCTTTTGCCCAAGCTACCTTGGGCGATGAGATCAACATCAAGACGGTTTACGGGGATGCCAAGCTGAAGATCCCAGCCGGGACTCAGCCAAACCAGAAGTTCACCTTGAAGCAGAAGGGCGTTCCAAACCTGCGCGGGGGCGAGCCTGGCGATCAGATCACCACGGTTGAGATCGTGATCCCTAAGAACATCAACGAAGCGCAGCGTAAGGCTTTGCTTGAATTCGTCAAGGCCTCCGGCGGCTCAATCGCTCCGCAGGAAAAGGGCTTCTTTGAGCGTTTGAAGGACAAGCTCAGCTAAACAAGCGAATAGATTGATTAAGCCTGGCTTTGGCAACAAAGCCGGGCTTTTTTCGCGGTCAGGACTAATAGGGGACAAGGCCGGCAAATTCAGTTATAATAGTTAGGTATTAGATAAGGATGCGAGAAAACACATGGATTTAGCAAAACTCAAAGATTATCAGCAGCACATCCGCAACTTTTCGATCGTGGCCCACGTCGACCACGGCAAATCGACCATTGCCGACCGGATTCTGGAACTGACGGATACGGTATCAAAGCGGCAACTGAAGAATCAGATGCTGGATGACATGCCACTGGAACGCCAGAGAGGGATTACCATCAAGATGAACTCGGTGCAGGTCAAGTACCACGCCAAAGACGGTGAAGACTATATCTTCCACTTGATCGACACCCCCGGACACGTCGACTTCTCTTACGAAGTTTCCCGGTCTTTGGCAGCCTGTGAAGGGGCCTTGCTGGTTGTGGACGCGTCACAAGGGGTGCAGGCCCAGACCCTGTCCAACACCTACCTGGCTTTGGAAAACAACCTGGAAATCCTGCCAGTCTTGAACAAGATCGACCTGCCAAGTGCCGATCCCGACATGGCCAAGGAAGAAATCAGCGAAATGCTGGGGATTGACGCGACAAATGCCGTTGAGGTCTCCGGCAAGACCGGGCAGGGGATTCCTGACCTTTTGGAAAGAATCGTCACTGACATCCCAGCTCCGGTAGGCGATATCGAAGCCCCGCTCAAGGCCCTGATCTTCGACTCCAAGTACGATGACTACCGCGGGGTCGTCATGCAGGTGCGGATTGAAGAAGGATCCGTCAAGCCGGGCGACGAAATCATGATCATGAATACGGGCAAGAAGTATGAAGTGACCGAAGTCGGCGTTTCCAGCCCGCACCCAGTCAAAGAAGACATCTTAATTGCCGGCGACGTTGGCTACATTACGGCCAACATCAAGTCAGTCCGTGAAACCCGGGTGGGCGACACCATCACCAGCGCCGCCCACCCAACGGCCAAAGCCCTGCCTGGCTACCGGCAGATTCCGCCAATGGTCTACTCCGGGATGTACCCAAGCGACAACCGGGATTACGATGACTTGAAAGAGGCCCTGCAGAAGCTGCAGCTTAACGATGCTTCCCTGGAATTTGAGCCGGAAACTTCACAAGCCCTGGGCTTTGGCTTCCGCTGCGGCTTTTTGGGTCTTTTGCACATGGACGTGGTTCAAGAGCGCCTGGAGCAGGAGTTTGACCTGGATTTGATCATGACCGCGCCATCCGTTGACTACCACGCCATCATGCCGAATGGCGAAGTCATGCTGATCGACAACCCGGCTGACCTGCCAAGCGCCGGTGAATACAAGGAGCTGCAGGAGCCTTACGTGAAGGCCGAGATCATGGTGCCTAATGATTTCGTTGGTCCAGTCATGCAATTATGCGAGAAGAAGCGCGGGGAATTCCAGACCATGGACTACCTGGACAAATACCGGGTCAATGTGATCTATGAGATGCCTTTGGCGGAAATCATCTATGACTTCTTTGACCAATTGAAGTCCTCAACCAAGGGTTATGCCTCTCTTGACTATGAGATTATTGGCTACCGGAAGACTGATCTGGTCAAGATCGACATCCTCTTGAACAAGGAGCCAATCGATGCATTGAGCTTCATTGCCCACAGAGACGAAGCCCGCGACCGGGCCGTGCAGATGACCAGTCTGTTGAAGAAGCTGATCCCGCGGCAGAACTTCGAAGTTGACATTCAAGGGGCCATCGGGTCCAAGATCATTTCCCGGGCCACGATCAAGCCATACCGCAAGGACGTTACCTGGAAGATCCACACGGGTGACCCTGACCGGCGGGCCAAGCTGCTTGAAAAGCAGAAGCGGGGCAAGAAGCGGATGAAATCCGTTGGCCGGGTAGAAGTTCCGCAAGATGCCTTTATGGCCGTCCTGCGAATGAATGACGACGATATCAAGGGCAAGTAAACATGGCTGAAGACAGACAAAATTCTGGCAAAAAGCAAAAGCTGAGCATGCTGCTGCTGCGGATCGCGGCGGTCATCCTGCTGCTGGTCGGCCTGATATTGGTGTTCAACCGGCAGATCAGCGGTCTGGTCGTCAAGCAGAACTCACAGAGTGCTTTGAAGGGCCTGACGGCCGAGCAGGTGGTCAAGAACCAGCGGCAGAAGGCAACTTATGACTTCAGCCAGGTCAAGGAGATTGACCTGGCCCAGGCGGCCAGGAGCCGGGTCAGGCACACGGCTGGCGCGGTCGGCGCCATGGCGATTCCCAGCGTCAAGCTGTATCTGCCGGTAATGCTGGGCTTGTCGGATGATTCCCTGTCAACTGGCGGGGCCACGATGCGAGCTGACCAAAAGATGGGCAAGGGCAACTATCCCCTGGCCGGTCACTATATGACCGAAAAGGGCATCCTGTTTTCGCCCCTTGAGGACGTCAAGCTCGGGGCAAAGGTCTACTTGACTGACCTGAAGCAGGTCTATGTCTACCAGATCAACTACAAGAAAGTCGTTAATCCGTATGCCGTCTGGCTGGTCAACCAGACCAAGCAGCCCATGGTGACCCTGATCACTTGTGCTGACGGCGGGAGGAACCGCTGGGCTTTGCGGGGGAAGCTGGTCAAGCGCGAACGGGCAAGCGACAAGAAGCTGGAGATGTTTAAACTAAGATAATGAAATGGCAAGAAAGAAAAGCCGCGCCATTGTCTCAAGAACTGATCGATGAATATCAACTTAGCCCATTGGCGGCTAAGTTGTTTTCTTTGCGAGGCATTGACACGGCGGAAAAATTGAACTTTTGGTTCACGGCAACTGAAGCAGACCTGGCTGATCCATACCTGATGCATGATATGGACAAGGCCGTCGACCGGATCAACCAGGCTCTGGACAGCGGGGAGAAGATTACGGTCTATGGCGATTATGATGCCGATGGCATTACCGCCACGACGATCATGGTTGAGATGCTGGGCATCATGGGCGGGGACGTCCACTACTTTATCCCCAACCGCTTCAAAGACGGCTATGGGCCAAGCCTTGACCGCTACAAGGAGATCGTGGCCGACGGGACGAAACTGATTATCACCG
Source organism: Lactobacillus porci (assembly GCF_009695985.1). Lineage (NCBI taxonomy): Bacteria > Bacillati > Bacillota > Bacilli > Lactobacillales > Lactobacillaceae > Lactobacillus > Lactobacillus porci. Next base: position 11,359 of record NZ_VUMX01000003.1, on the reverse strand, counting down.
TCGACAATGGGGTGACCGGGCTTGAAGAGGTCGCTTATGCCCAGGAGCATGGGGTTGACGTGATCGTGACCGACCACCACACCTTCAAGGACAAGATGCCGGAGGCGTGCGCGATCGTGCACTGCAATTATCCAGGCCAGGCCTATCCTTTTGATGACTATTGCGGGGCCGGCGTGGCCTACACTATTGCCCGGGCAGTCTTGCAGGATACGGCCAGTGAATTTTTGGAGCTGGCGATGATTGGGACGATTGGCGATATGGTCAAGGTGTCAGGAGAAGGCCACGTCATCGTCAAGCGTGGCCTGGAACTGCTGAACCAGACGGCCAGACCGGGCTTGCGGGCCCTGATTGCCAACGCAGGGCTGACCATGGGCCAGATTGATGAGACCGACATCGGCTTCAAGATCGCGCCCCGGCTTAACGCCTGCGGCCGCCTGGATGACGCGGCTTTGGCCGTCAAGCTTTTGCTGGCGGAAACGCCGGAAGAAGCCAAGCAGCTGGCCGACCGGGTGGAGAAGCTGAATACCGAGCGCCGGGAATTGACGGCCCAGACGACTTTGGAAGCTGAGCAGCAGGTAGTCAAGCAGGGCTACCAGAGCCAAGCCACGCTTACTCTTTATGACCCTGACTGGCATGAAGGGGTCATGGGGCTGGTTGCCAACCGGATCGCGGATGAGTACCACAAGCCGACTTTGATGCTGACCAAGAATGGGGACGGCATGATCAAGGGGTCAGGCCGGTCCTCAGAGAAATTTGGCTTCAATCTGTTTGATGCCTTAAAGCCCCTGGAAGGGACGACCCTGACCCAATTTGGCGGCCATGACTATGCCTGCGGTTTGTCGCTGACGCTAGACAAGCTTGACCAATTGCGGGAGGATTTTGAAGGCAGCTTCCAAAAGCAGGACCATCTGCAGGAAACGGTCAAGCAGTACGACGGCGAGATCAAGCCGTTGGATGTCAGCTTGGATGCCGTCAGCCAGCTGGCTCTGGTTGGTCCTTTTGGGACTGACAATGAAGCCCCGGTCTTTTCGGTGACCCAGCCAAAGATCAGCGGTTTCCGGGCCATGAAGAAGGGCTGCAGCTTCAACGTTGCCAATGTGCGGGCCATCGATTTTGACCACAAGATTACAGAAATGGTGCTGCCCTTTATCGACAAGCTTTACGTGAGTCTGAGCACGAATACTTTCCGGGGCAAGACGAGCGTTCAATTCCAGGTGGCGGGCGTGCACTACGGGCAGCCGATCTACCTGGCCCAGCAGAAGGTGGTTGACTTCCGCCAGCAGGAAGACCTGCTGGGCTTCGCGGACAAGTATCTCTTGTTTGACCCCAAGAATGCCCAATTGGCGCAAAAGCGCTATGGGATTCCGGCTGAGATGCTGACCATGGCCAAGGATGATGAGGACCTGAGCGAGCAGATCGTAACCGTCTTGGACGTACCCGCCAACCCAGACCAGCTCAACTTCGTCCTGGCCAAGGACTACAAGCAGCTCTACTTGCGCTTCCAGCTGGACCGGCTGCCAGGCAAGCAGCTGCCTGGCCGGGAGGCTTTCGGCCGGGTCTGGGAGTACTTCCGCGCTCATCCTGGGCAAAAGGCGAACAATTACCTGCAAGCCGCCGGTCAGCTTGGATTAAAGCCGGAAGGTCTCCTTTTCATTTTGAGGGTGTTTTTTACGCTTGATTTTGTTAAAATGGAAGGAGACAAGTTGGTGCCAAGTCCGAATTTGACTAAGAAGAGCTTGAATGATTCGGGCTACTACCGTTCAGTGAAGGCCCAGATTGCGTTCGTGAACAGATTACGAACAATCTCGACAAATGAGCTGCTGCGTTACGCCAACGGTCTTAGTAGACGGAGGATATAGAAATGTCAATTGATTACAAGAAATACATCGCCAGCATCAAGGACTTCCCTAACGAGGGGATTATCTTCAGAGACATCACTCCTTTGCTGCAAGATGGTGAAGCTTTCAGAGCAGCGACCCATGATATCGCTGAATATGCCAAGAGCCGCCATGCTGATGTGATTGTCGGGCCTGAAGCCCGGGGCTTCCTTGTTGGCACGCCAGTGGCCATCGAACTGGACGTTGGCTTCGTGCCAGCCCGCAAGCCGCACAAGCTGCCACGCGAGGTTGAAAGCGCGGCCTATGACTTGGAATACGGTTCAAACGTGCTGGAGATGCACAAGGACGCGATCAAGCCAGGCCAAAGAGTAGTGATCTGCGACGACTTGATGGCCACTGCCGGCACCCTGCGCGCGACCAAGGAATTGATCGAGCGCCTTGGCGGCAAGCTGGTCGGTGCGGCCTTCTACATCGAACTGACTGACCTGAAGGGCCGGGAAAAGTTCCCTGACGTTGACATCTTCTCACTGGTGCAATACCACGGTGCCTAAGCACGAAGACAGACTGAATGAACAAGAAAAGCCAGCAAGCAGTGCTTGCTGGCTTTTTAGCAACAGATTTTCCAAAAACAAGACAGGCAGGTACAAGAAATGAAAGATCAATCTTCAAAGCGCTATCTGTGGGTCACAGTTCTCAACGTGATCATCACGGCCGCGGAATTCATCGGGGGCTTCCTCTCCGGGTCGCTGGCCCTCCTCTCGGATGCCTTGCACAATCTCTCAGACGTGGCTTCAATCATTTTGGCCTTCGTCGCCAATCTAATCTCCAAGAAGCACAAGGACGCTCACAAGACTTTTGGCTACCGGCGGGCAGAAACCCTGGCTGCCTATACCAATGGGGTCGTTCTGCTGGTCATCAGCGTCTACCTCTTTTTCTCGGCCATCCAGCGCTTCAGTCATCCTGAGCCAATCGAAGGCCGGATCATGTTCATCGTCTCCCTGGTTGGGCTGGCGGGGAACCTCTTGTCCATGCTGATCCTGCTGAGCGGGGCCAAGAACAGCTTGAATGCCCGGGCCTTGTTCTTGAACATGATGTCCGATACCTTGTCGTCAGTGGCCGTGGTCGTTGGCTCAATCGTCATCTATTTGTGGGATTGGACCCTGGTGGACCCGGTTTTGACCCTGGCGGCCTCAATTATCTTGCTGAAGGAGGCTTTTGAGGTCACCAAGGACTCGGCCAACGTCTTAATGGAGACCAACCCGGATATCGACCTGGAAGAGGTTGAGCGGGCTGTCCTGACCTGTCCGGGGGTCAAGAAAATCCACCACGTGCACATTTGGCGCTACAGCGACGATATGGTGATGCTTGACGCGCACATCAACGTTGATGATGACTTGACCGCGGAAAGGATCGAGGCAATTGACCAGGAGATTGCCGTCATCTTGCGGAAAAAGTTCGGCATCAACCACGTGACCGTGCAAGCCGAATGCGAGCGGGGGATGAACGAGGACATCATCTCCTCGGATGTTGATGATTAAATAAAAATTAGGAAGCTTTCTTATCCGGTCCTGGGGAAATGTGCTATAACTAGGTTGGTAACGGAAAACAGCGCTTTCATTGCGAAAAAACTTGCTTATTTACGCGCTGGAGCAGGAAGAAGGACTTTTTAGGAAAAATATGATTAAAATGAAAAGCTCTTTAAAAAGCTGTTGCCAAATCTAAAAATGAGTATTATATTAAACACATAAACAACTAGTGATTGAAACATTTAGGAGGTAAAAAATCATGGCTAAGAAAGATCTTGATTGGGCAAACATCGGTTTTGCTTATCACCAAACTGACAAACGCTATGTGGACGAATTTCACGACGGTGCTTGGCAAGGCGGCAAGCTGACTGCTGACCCGAACGTTGTTTTAAATGAATGTGCTGAAACCCTGCAATACGCACAGCAAGTCTTTGAAGGGATGAAGGCCTACACTTGGAAGGACGGCTCTGTCGTTGTCTTCCGTCCAGACCAAAACGCTGAAAGAATGTACAACTCAGCCAAGCGCCTGGAAATGGCACCATACCCAAAGGACCAATTCGTCAAGGGCATTGAAGAAGTCGTAAAGGCCAACGTTGACTGGGTACCACCATATGGCTCAGGCGCGACCCTTTACCTGCGTCCTTACGAAATCGGGACCACGCCAGTCATCGGCGTTGCTCCAGCCAGGGACTACATGTTCAGAATCTTTGCTACTCCAGTAGGCCCATACTACAAGGGCGGGGCTACTCCAGTTGCCATCCAAGTTGCGCAATACGACCGTGCCGCACCTCGCGGGACTGGCCACGTTAAGGCGGCTTTGAACTACGCCATGAGTTTGAAGGCGACTGTAGGCGCGCACAAGGACGGGTTCTCAGAAAACATGTACCTTGACCCAGCTACGCAAACCTACATTGAAGAAACCGGTGGCTCAAACATCATCTTCATCGACCAAAACAACCACTTGGTCGTACCTAAGTCAAACTCAATTTTGCCATCAATCACTAGACGCTCAATTGTATACTTGGCAGAACACTACCTGAACTTGACCGTTGAAGAAAGAAAGGTTCGCTTCGACGAAATTCCTTCATTCAAGGAATGTGCATTGGTTGGTACTGCAGCCGTGCTGTCACCAGTTGGCAAGGTTGTCAACGGCGACCAAGAAATCAACTTCCCATCAGGGATGGAGAAGCCAGGCAAGTTCATGGGTGAGCTTTACAACACCTTGACTGGCATTCAAAACGGTGAAATTGAAGCTCCAGAAGGCTGGATTCACCACGTATTGTAAAAATGCGCTAATTAATAGCGACTCGCGAGAGCCGCTATTTTTTTGCCCTTTTGGCCAGGCGTGAGAAACTGCTATAATAAAGGCTAGCAAACTAGCGAGGTAGATTGATGAACAAATTCTGGAACCATATTGATCAAAAGTACTTTAAAATCGCCATGTACTGTCTGGGCACGGTTTTTGCCGGCTTGATCATCCTGCTTTTGGCCTATGAGTCATCAGGCTTCTGGCAGCGGGTCGGCAAGATCCTGGCCGCGATTGCCCAGCCGCTGACTTATGGCCTGGTCTTGACCTATTTGCTGATGCCGGTGACCAATTTTTTTGACCGGAAGTTTTCAAAGGGCAGCAGCAAGGGGGCCGTGGCGACGGCCAGCCGGTCCATGGCCGTGGCATTGACCATTGCCTTGGTCCTGCTGGTCTTACTGCTGGCCGTGGGCGCGATTGTCGTGACTTTTTCCAAGCAGCTCAGCCATTTCAGCCTGGCCAGCATCGACAGCCTGTATGACCAGCTGAAAGCCCAATACAGCAGTTTTATCAGCGAGATCATGTCTTATCTGCAAAAGCAGGGCTGGTCAACCAGCGGCATCATGGCTTACATGCAAAAAGGGGTCGGCCGGGTGACCAGCTTCTTGAGCGACTTCTTCTTTGGAATGATTTTTGCGATCTACTTCCTTTACGATGGCCAGCGGATCGCGGCTTACTGGAAGCGCAGCCTGGGAACCCTGCTTAACAAGCGGGTGATTCGCGTAATCAGGGTCTTTTTAGCTGATGCCGATCAGGCCTTCTCCGGCTATATCCGGGGACAGATCATCGACGCCTTCATTGTCGGCCTCTTAGTCAGCCTGGCCATGCTGATCGCCAAGGTGCCATACGGCCTGCTGATCGGGATGGTAACCGGGATTGGCAACCTGATCCCATACTTTGGGCCAATTCTGGGCTATGGGATGGTCATCCTGGCCTGCACCCTCAGCCAGAACATGGAGGCCTTGATCGTGGGGATGATCATCCTCTTGATCATCCAGGCCATTGACGGCAACGTGCTCAACCCCAAGCTTTTGTCCTCAGCCATTCACATCCATCCCTTGTACGTGATTGCCTGCGTGATCGCCGGCGGCGCTATGGGCGGCTTTGTGGGGATGCTGATCGCCGTGCCAATGGGGGCCTTGCTGAAGACGGAATTTGAGCGCTTGATCGCCTACCGGCAAAAGCAGCTGGCCGAGAGCGGACAAGCAAAAGAAGAGAAATAGCACGAATAAACTCTGCACAGCGTGCAACCAAAAAAGGATTCGCCAAGCGAATCCTTTTTTGCATGCTTTTCATAAAGACTAGCGCTCTTTCATCAGCGGCCGGTAGACCAGGTCGATCAGGACCGCGGCCAGGAAGGCCGAAGACAAGGCCGTCAGCAGCTCTTTCAGGCTGATGGCCGGCATGGCGATGCCCAAGAGGGCCAACAGGCAGGTCAGGAGAATGTCGGCTGATTGGACCAGGGCAACGGGCTTAGACGGGGCTGATTGCCAGAAAAAGCCACGCGTCCGGGTGATCAGGACGATCATCATCGCGCTCATGACCAGGAAGACGTAGACCATGGTGCCGGTCTGCCCGTGGCTGACGCCAAGCTGGCCCAGGCCAGCCACGAAGGCAAAGCCAATCGCGGTCCAGGCTGCCGCCAGGGAGAAGGAGATCTTAGCCAGCTTGCCCATGTCCCAGTTTTCCGGCTGGTAGCTGATCTGGGTCTTGTCGGTGCCAATCATCATCGTGACCATGTTGTTCATGATCGTATAGATGACCATGGCGTTCAGGGCCATTGGCAGATAGCCGAAGACCAGGTAGGAGAAGGTCAGCAGCATGGTCAGCTCCGCCGTTCTGGCCAGCTTGGTCAAAGACCAGGTGGTCATCCGCTGGTAGACCCGGTGGCCGGCATCCAGAATCTTGACGATCGGCATTAGGCCATCATCGAGCAGGACCATCTTGCCGCTTCTCTTGGCCACGTCAGCGGCATTGGATACGGCGATGCCGACTTCAGCCTGCTTGAGGGCAGGGGAGTCGTTGACCCCGTCGCCGGTCATGCCGACGATGTAGCCCAGCTCCTGGAAGTGCTTGACCATAGCCAATTTGTCTTCTGGCAAAACGTCCGCGATCCCTGCCAAGTTTTTGACGTCGGTTTGCTCATTAAAGTCGGAAATGGAGATCACTTGTCCCTTTAAGGCAACCTGCTTGGCCACGACTTCAGCCGTCCGCTTGTTGTCGCCGGTCAGCATGATGGGCTTGATGCCGCGCTTGACCAGCTCGGCTAAGGCAGCTTTGGAGTCAGGGCGGACCTTGTCTTGGGTGATAAAGACGCCTGCCAGCTTGTCATCGATCACGGCAGCGACTGAACGCCCTTGGGTAAAGTCGACCTGGCTGGCCTTAATGGCTGCCTCAGGATCCAGCTTGGCCAGCTGCTTAAAAGAGCCCAGCTTGATCGTTTTGCCCTGGCACTTGGCCATGGAGTAGCCCCGGTCAGAAGTGAAGGGGCTAAAGGAATCAGCTGGCGCTGCCGGCAGATCCCGCTTTTGCAGGTAGCTGAGGATGGCCTGGTCAATCACGCTCTGGTTGCGCAGGTCAGCCGCGGCGCCGATCAGGGGCAAAACGTCCGCATCGGCCTGACCGGTCAAGTTGCTGAAGGATGAAACTGCCGTCTTGTTTTCAGTAATCGTTCCCGTCTTGTCCAAGAGCAGGAGATTGAGGTTGGCCGCGTCCTGGATCCCGGTCAAGTCACTGGTCAGGACGCCTTCTTTTGACAGGCGGGTCGCCTCAAAGGAATTGGACAGGGCAAAAGTTGAGGGCATGGCCACCGGAATCGAAGCAATGAACATCATGGCCAAAAACGGCAGCATTTCCAGAATGTTCTCGCCCCGGATCAAGGCGGCAATGATCAAGATCAGGGTCAAAACGCCGTCGAGCAGGCAGAGATAATAGATAATTTTGGTCAGCAGCTGCTGCAAATGGCCAGGAGCTGCGGAGTTGTTGATCAGGTTGATCGTCTGCCCGCTTCTGGAGTTGACCCCGACGGCTATGACTCGGGCCAGGGCCTGGCCGCTCATTACGGTCGTCCCCGCGAAGGCCTGGTCGCCCTTTTGCTTGTCAATCTGCTTGGATTCACCGGTAATCGATGATTCATCTAGCTTCAAGGTCCCTTCGACCAGCTCAGCGTCCGCGGCTAAGACGTCCCCGCGCTTAAGGCTGATCAAGTCGCCCTTGACCAGGTACTTGGAGTCCAGCTTGCCCCAGCGGCCGTCCCGCTCAACCGCGACGACCGGCGTCAATTCATGGGAAATGTCACTGAGGACCTTGCGGGACTTCTTCTTCTGGGTGGCCCCATTGTAGGCCGCGAACAAAAGCATCAATAATACGAAGAAGGACTGGATCCACTTGCCCAGAGCACATTCAAGCAGCAGCGCCCCTTCCAGGATCCAGGCTGACAAGTTCCAAAGCTTGCCAGCAAACTCCTTCCAGAAATTGAACTTGGGCTCGGGCACCTCGTTGAGTCCGTCCCTTTTCAGCCTTTCTTCGGCTTCTTTTTGCGTTAAGCCATGTACGTTCATCTGATTGCCTCCTTAATAACCACTACCAGTGTAGCCCAGGAGTTGATATAAATAAAATACTGATTTATGATTAAGAATATTGAAAAAGCTGATATGGAACAAGGAGCAGGACAGATGAATTTGAAGCAATTGCAGTATTTCGCGCTCGTGGCTGAGGAAGGGCAGATCACGTCCGCAGCCAAGCAGCTGTTTATTGGCCAGCCGGCCTTGAGCTACCAGCTCAAGCAGCTGGAGGATGAACTGGGGGCCAAGCTGTTTGCCAGACAGCCCCATGGGATTGAGCTGACGGATGCCGGCAAGAAGCTCTACAGCTATTCCAAGCAGATTTTGACTTTAGCCCAAAACGCTGAAACGGAGATCAGGGAGATCCAAGCCGGCCAGCTGGGCAGCGTTCGTCTGGGCTCAGTCTCAAGCTCGATTGGCGTCTTGCCCTCCAGCCGGCTGGTGGCTTTTGTCAAAGAGCATCCTGGGGTAGCTTTGGACATCCTGGAAGACAATACTTATGGCATTTTGGACAAATTAAAGAACAATCTGCTGGATTTGGCGGTCATCCGGACTCCCTACAATCGGGTCAACCTGGCGGCGATCGACGTCAGTGATGAGCGGATGACGGCGGTTACGCGGCTAGGCGCCTTTGCCGGCAAGGAGACGGTCAAGCTGGAAGATCTGGCTGGGCAGCCTTTGGTCATCTACCGCCGCTTTGAGGGGATGTTCAAGGAGACTTTCACGGAAAAGGGGCTGAAGCCCAATTTCGTGATTAAGTGCGACGACTCCAGAACCGCCATCCGCTGGAGCGACTCAGGGCTAGGAATTGCCTTGGTGCCCGAGTCGATTGCGGCTGCTTATGCCAAAGGACAGATCTACCCGATTGACCTGGACCAGTGGCGCACCCGCCTGCAGCTGGTCTGGCGCAAGGATCAGGTAGTCACGCCCTTGATGAGACAGATCATTTCCTTATATGAATAATACTTATTTTGAAAGAAAAACGGATTTTTTTGCCTTATAATGATAGAGTGTTGAAAAAGCTACAATAATCAGCTGCAAGATGAAAGAGGGAATTACTAATGCTGGAAAAGAGCTTCTACAAGACGCTGCTGAGCCACTCCTTCAACATCCCGGTCAGGGTCAACTACTGGGACGGCAAGTCAGATGTGTATGGAGCCGGAGACCCGGAAGTCACCATTACCTTCAATGAAAAGATTCCAGTGAAGGCCGTGGCTGCCAACGCCTCCCTTGCCTTGGGCGAAGCCTATATGGACAAGAAGATCGAAATTGACGGGAGCATCCAAAAGCTCCTGACGGCGGCTTATGAAAGCTCCGAAAGCTTCATGCGCAATGCGAAGCTGCGCCATTTTCTGCCAAAGCAGAGCCACAGCGAGCGCCAGTCCGTCAGCGACATTCAAAGCCACTACGATGTCGGCAATGATTTTTACAAGCTCTGGCTGGACGATACCCTGACTTATTCCTGCGCCTACTTCACCAATGGCAATGTAAATGACTTGAAGGAAGCGCAGATTGCCAAGGTCCACCATATCTTGAACAAGCTGCACCCGGAAAAGGGCAAGACTCTGCTGGACATCGGCTGCGGCTGGGGGACCTTGATGCTGACGGCGGCCCGGGAATATGGCTTGAAGGTTACCGGGGTGACCCTGAGCGAAGAGCAGTACTACCTGGTCAGAAAGACGATTGAAGCCGAAGGGCTGCAAGACGTTGCGGAAGTCAAGCTGACCGACTACCGGGAATTGGGTGACCGGCAATGGGACTATGTCACTTCCGTGGGGATGTTTGAGCACGTGGGCCAGGAAAACATGGGCTTGTACTTCAAGGACGTTGCCCGCTATCTGAAAAAAGACGGCGTGGCCCTGATTCACGGAATCACCCGCCAGCAGGGCGGGGCCAACAATGCTTGGATCAACAAGTACATCTTCCCAGGCGGCTATGTGCCTGGCCTGGCGGAAATGGTCGGCCATATCGTTGACAACGGGATGCAGCTGGCTGATGTAGAAATGCTCCGCCGCCACTACCAGCGCACTCTAGAAATCTGGGACCAGAACTTCAATGACCACCGGGCGGAAATTCAAGCTCATTTTGGCGAGCGCTTTACCCGGATGTGGGATCTCTACCTGCAGGCTTGTGCCGCTTCTTTTGAATCCGGCAATATTGACGTCATGCAGTTCCTGTTGACCAAGGGGCCATCCGGCAAGAACCTGCCAATGACCCGCGACTACATGAGCAATCAGCAGTAGGTGCCAAGCAGAAGACAGAAAAATATCGCAATGACATGCTCCCCCGACCAAGGTCGGGGGTTTCTTTATAGGCTAGTGCTCACGCGCAGCCTACAGCTTCTGAGAACAACCAACTTATTCTTGCAAGCAGGATTGGCCGAAGTCAAGCCTGCTTTTTTACTGGTTCTGTCCAGCAAGCTGAACAGCAGTACAAAAACAGAGGTTAGTCTATTTATCACGGAAGTGCCCCCTCCGACGATTCCGCCAAGCCGCATTCACTGCTGTTTGACGGTACGATTTTTTCTTGCCCAGCTCTCTCAGAGCTGGGCAAGTCCTTTAAGCAAAATATTGATTGATGCATTGATGTCACGGTCATGATGCGCCTTGCAGAATAGGCAGTCCCATTCCCGCACTGACAGTGGCTTCTTGCCCGTATCCTTGCCGCATTTTGAGCAGATTCGGCTGGTGTATGCTGGATTGACCTTGATGAGGATCTTTCCGTACTTCTTGCATTTGTATTCCAGCATGTCACGAAATCTGCCCCAACTTTGACGCAGAATCGCGCGGGCAAGGTGGTGATTCTTCGTCATGTTCTTGATCTTGAGATCTTCAATGACGATGACGTCGTATTCCTTTACCAGCTGATCCGTGATCTTGTGCAGATAGTCATCGCGCTGATTCGTGATGCGGCTCATATAGCGGTTCTTGGCGACATTGGCTTTCTGCCAGTTGCGATAGTCAGACAGGCTTTTTGCGCCAAGAACCTTTTTGTTGGCGTCCTGCTGCGACTTAACCAAAGCCAAATGACGGCGCTTGGATGACTTGCTCTGCCAGATTTCTGCTTGTTTCTCGCAGTAATCTGATGAGAACTTGTCAAACTTTCTGCCGTCTGACAGGATGGCCA
>NZ_VUMX01000029.1:0-19831 GCF_009695985.1 Lactobacillus porci | reverse complement strand
AGAGGCGGATTATGGCCCAATCAAAGGGGACCGATGTAGTTATCCAGCTGCTCGATCAAGCCTTGAAAGCAGGGCTCACTGCCAAGTACGTCATGTTTGACACCTGGTTCTCCAATCCTCATCAGATTGTCCAAATCAGTCAACGTGGTTTGAACGTAATCGCCATGGTGAAGAAAAGCTCCAAGATCACATACGAGTTCGAAGGTAAGCGGATGAACGTCAAGCAGATCTTCAGCGCATGCAAGAAGCGGCGAGGTCGTTCAAGATATCTCTTGTCCGTCCCTGTAAAGGTTGGAGATCCTGCCAAGGATGATGCCCAGGTTGATGCCAGAATAGTCTGCGTAAGAAATCGCTCCAACCGCAAAGATTGGATCGCTCTTATTTGCACGGACATGACGATCGATGAAAATGAGATCATCAGAATTTACGGCAAAAGATGGGACATCGAAGTCTTCTTCAAGACCTGCAAGAGTTTCTTGAAGCTTGGCACTGAATACCATGGTCTTTCATATGATGCATTGACTGCCCATACAGCTTTTGTCTTTTTGCGCTACATGTTCATGTCAGTTGAGAAGCGAGATGATGAAGATGATAGGACTATGGGCGAGCTATTTTACTGCATGATAGACGAGCTTGCGGACATCACTTTCAATCACTCCCTTCAGATCCTGGTAGAAGCCATGTTCGAGAGCGTGAAAGAGATCTTCCAACCGACAGAAGAGCAGATGGAAAGATTCACCAACGCTTTCATTTCTCGCCTTCCGAAGTACATGCAAGAGGCTATATCGCCATCACTAGCAGCTTAATTGAATATTTACTGGCTAAACTATTGAGTTTTCAAGGCTTCATAGTTTTTTTGATGTGGGAAGTTTAAGTATATCATTAAAAAAATCTGTCTGCAAGTCAAAGGCTCAGCAAAATTTAACATTTTAACTTTCCTATAACTAAAAAAGCGCTGTGATTTCAATTATCATGTACCTTTTCAGTAAGCGATGAAATTACCAGCAAAATTACAAAAGAAAAACTTACTAAAAGGTGTTGACCATTCGTAATTTCTTTGTTAATATTAATGTATATGACTTGGAGTAGTACTCAAGTGGCTGAAGAGGCGCCCTTGCTAAGGGTGTAGGTCGGGAAACTGGCGCCAGAGTTCGAATCTCTGCTACTCCGCTACAAGTTCATAAGCACGGGATCAATTTGATCCTGTGCTTATTTTTTTACAGTATTCAAAAAATACTTACTCTTTTGAATGATTTTCACTTCTCAAGATAAGTTTAACAAAAAACTGAAAAAGGTTTCAGTCAGCCCTTTACGTAAGCGGTTTATATAGTACAATGAGTATGTACCGAAGTTTTTGAGGAGGAAATATCATGGTAGGAATTGTTTTAGCTAGCCATGGCGGCTTCGCGGATGGGATTGCCCAATCCGCGGGCATGCTCTTTGGCCCACAAGACAATTTTGCCCATGTCATCTTAAAGCCTGAAGAAGGCCCAGATGACATCAAGGGTAAGATGAATGAAGCTATTGCTTCTTTTGACGACCAAGAACAAGTTTTGTTCTTGGTTGACCTGTGGGGTGGCACACCTTTCAACCAAGCTAATGGCTTGCTCGACGGTCACGATGGTTGGGCAATCGTAGCTGGCATGAACTTGCCAATGGTAGTTGAAGCATTGACGCAAAGAATGATGAACGCCAATGCGACTGCACAAGAAATTGCAACTGCTATTGTCAAGCCAGCTAAGGATGGGATTAAGACCAAGCCTGAAAGCTTGATGCCAAAGGAAGCTGCACCTGCAGCCGCAGCAGCTGCTGGTTCAGCGCCTAAGGGTGCGATCCCAGAAGGGACTGTTTTGGGTGACGGTCATATCAAGATCGTCGGCGCGAGAATTGACTCACGTTTGCTTCACGGTCAGGTTGCAACTGGTTGGATTCCATCATTGCACCCAGACCGGGTTATCGTTGTTTCAGACAGCGTTGCCAAGGACGACCTGCGCAAGAGCATGATTCGTGAAGCCGCGCCATCAGGCACGGTTGCGCACATCGTTCCTTTAAAGAAGATGGAACAAATCGTGAAGGATCCACGTTTCGGGACCACGCACGCTTTCCTGTTGTTTGAAAACCCAGAAGACGCCTTGAGAGCAATCAAGGGCGGGGTTGACATCAAGACCTTGAACGTTGGTTCAATGTCCTACAGCAAGGGCAAGGTTAACGCCAACACTGTTTTGTCAATGGACCAAAAGGACGTTGATACTTTCCGTGAATTGGAAAAGATGGGGATCAAGTTCGACGTCCGCAAGGTTCCTTCGGACAACCCAGAAAACATGGACTCAATTCTTAAGAAGGCCCAAAGCCTTTTGGATGAGCAAAAGTAAATAGTGGGAAAAGGAGTTTAAAATGGACTTAAATGCTATTCAAGTCATCCTGGTGATTGTGGTAGCTTTCCTGGCCGGGATGGAAGGTATCCTGGATGAATGGGAATTCCACCAACCATTGGTTGCATGTACTTTAATCGGTTTAGTTACTGGCAATCTTACCTTGGGTATTATGCTCGGTGGTTCTTTGCAAATGATTGCTTTGGGTTGGGCTAACATCGGTGCCGCTGTCGCACCTGACGCCGCTTTGGCCGCTGTTGCCTCAGCCATCATTTTGATCAAGGGTGGTCAAGGTACCAAGGGTATCGGGACTGCCACCGGTTTGGCCATCACTTTGGCCGTTGCCGGTCTGTTCTTGACCATGTTGGTCCGGACTATTTCAACTGCCATCGTTCACATCATGGACAAGCACGCCGAAGAAGGCAACTGGCGCATGATCAACGTATGGCAATGGATCGCTGTCAGCCTGCAAGGCCTGCGGATCGCTATCCCAGCTGCCTTCCTGTTGGCAATCCCTACTTCAACTGTTAGAAGCGCCTTGGCTGCAATGCCAGCCTGGCTGGCAGATGGTATGACTATCGGTGGTGGCATGGTTGTTGCCGTTGGTTACGCAATGGTTATCAACATGATGGCCAGCCGTGAAGTGTGGCCATTCTTCGCTATCGGTTTCGCACTTGCCGGCGTTAAGGATCTGACCCTGATCGCCCTTGGTGCAATTGGTTTATCTCTCGCTTTGATCTACCTTGCGCTTGAAGACAAGGTTTCAAAGGGTGGCTCAACGCAAGCCGCTGGTACTGGCGACCCGCTGGGCGACATCATTGATGACTATTAGAAATCAAGTCAGAAAGGAGAGATAAATCATGACTGAAAAGAAAGTAACTTTATCAAAGCGTGATCGTTGGGACGTTATGTGGCACTCACAATTTCTGCAAGGTTCATGGAACTACGAAAGAATGCAGAACGGTGGTTGGTGCTACAGTATGATCCCAGCTTTAAGAAAGCTGTACCCAAAGAAGGAAGACATGGCTGCTGCCTTGCAACGTCACCTGGTCTTCTTTAACACTCACCCTTACTTGGCTTCACCAATCATCGGTGTTACCCTGGCTTTGGAAGAAGACAAGGCTAATGGCGTTGAAGTTGACGACGAAGCTATCCAAGGTGTTAAGGTTGGTATGATGGGGCCTCTGGCCGGTGTCGGTGACCCAGTCTTCTGGTACACTGTTCGTCCTATCCTTGGTGCCCTTGGTGCCTCAATGGCTATCAACGGTAACATCCTTGGGCCAATCCTCTTCTTCGTTTTTTGGAACCTGATCCGTATCGCCTTCTTGTGGTACACTCAAGAATTGGGTTACAAGGCTGGTGCCGCAATCAGCTCCGACCTTTCAGGTGGTTTGCTGAAGAAGGTTACCCGTGGGGCTGCCATGATGGGTATGTTCGTCCTGGGTGCCTTGATCGAACGTTGGGTAAACATCAACTTCACTCTGAAGGTTTCAGAAGTGCCAATCCAAAAGGGTGGTTACATCGACTGGACCAAGCTGCCAAGCGGTGCTGCTGGTATCAAGGAAGCCTTGACCCAACAAGCTGCCGGCATGTCTTTGACCAACACTAAGGTTACTACTCTGCAAGACAACTTGAACATGCTGGTTCCTGGCTTGGCAGGTTTGCTGCTTACCTTCCTCTGCATGTGGCTCTTGAAGAAGAAAGTTTCTCCAATCGTAATCATCCTGGGGATCTTCGTTGTTGGTATCCTCTTCCACGTATGGGGCTTGATGTAAGAGTAACAAATGGCTCAATCAATGAATAAGACCGTCGATCTGGCCGTGAGAGGAACCTGGTTCCGGGCCATGTCTACTTATGGCAAGGTCATGATCGGCGATGAAGCTTTTGAATTCTATAATGAGAAGAACGTTGAGGATTATATCCAAATTCCTTGGGATCAAGTGACTTATGTAGTTGCTGACGTCCACTTTAAGGGAAAATATATCCCGCGCTTTGCGATCCGGACGAAGAAAGATGGCGAGTTCATCTTTGCGACTAAGGATCCTAAACGGACGCTGCGGGCTATCCGCAAGTATGTTCCAGCCGACCACATGCGCAAGGCCTTGGGCGTTGGGGAGACAATTGTCCGCTTCTTCTCACGTGGCAAGAAGAAATAACATTAAAATAAGTTCGGAGCAATTCCGGACTTATTTTTTGTTGGGTAATGATTAAAAAACTCCGTGTTATACTGAAAAGATAGTTTTGAAAGAGGGGATAGACATGAAGGCAAAGCGGGCTTATAAGCTGGTGGACCAGCTCCGCAATCCAGGACCAAGGAATTACTACATCGCTTGTTTTCCTAAAATGGAGCCGCCAGACAATTATGATGAGATATTTGAATGCTTGAGGTCGCATACGATTGGCGAATCCTACGCGGACAAAATGCTTTTGTTGTTGTTAATGCTGGTCAGCCAGTATGCGACACACATTTTTTTGGATCATGATCTGGCTAAAGAATCTTATCCTGACTTGCTTGACCGGGATTTGACCAAGCTGCCTATAGCTGATCTGCTGGAGATCATCAAGAAGTTGATCGTGACAGACCATTACCTTGGGGTAAATGTCCTTTTTAAGGACAAGAAGCACTATTCCCTGCTCCGAATTGAAAGCGGCATTGATGCTGACCTGTATAAGCTATCTAAGAAGTCGAAGAAGCTGATCAATAAGCTACTTAAGCGTAACGGCCTCTTCTTGTTGAAATACTAAAGCACATAAAAAAGCTGACCGTGAGGTCAGCTTTTTGAATTGATGATCAGCGATGAGTTTTAGGGCTCTGCTTGCTAAAGGTCTTGCTGAAGCCGTAGAGCACGATAAAGGCCACGATCGCGGCAATCATTGGCACCCGGTAGGCCGGCAGGCAGATCAAGAGGATGACCATGGCCGTAAAGAAGGCCAGTACCAGGTAGTCCAGGTATGGGTAGTGCGGAAGCTGGAATTCATGCAGCTGGCTGGCAGGGGTCTTTTTCCGGTAGACCAGGTGGGTCAGGATCATGATAATCCAGATGATCAAGAACATGCTCGTCGCGATGGAGGAGATGAAGCTGAAAGCCTCATCGCCCATGATGACCGTAATCAATGGGGCACAGGCGATGATCAGGGCCGAGAAGATCAAGGCGTGCAGCGGCAGCTGTCTGCGGTTCAATTGGCCAAAGAACTTGTTCCACTTGCCTTCCCCGTCAAGCGTGACTGAGAAGAGCAGGCGGCCGGCGCTGTAGATAAAGCTGTTGGTGGATGAAACGGCCGCGGTAATGACCACGAAGTTGAGCAAGCCGCCCGCCCAGCGAAGGCCGACGCCGGTCAGGGCCTGGACAAATGGTGAGCTGGAAGTGGCCACCTTGTTCCAAGGCAGGACAATCAAAATCCCTAAGATCGCCAGAACGTAGAAGAGGATGATCCGCACTGGCAGCTCGTTGATCGCATTGCGGATGGTCTTGTGGGGGGCTTGGGCTTCAGCGGCCGTCAAGCCGATCAGCTCAACTCCGATGAAGGAGAAGATGACCATTTGGAAGGCTTGCAGGAAGCCGCTGGTGCCATTGACGAAGAAGCCGTTGTCGTACAGGTTGGCCAGGCTGGCCTGGCCGTACTTGGTTGAGCCGCCCGTCAGCAGCATGTAGATGGAGAAAATCACGAAGCCGATGATCATTAAAATCTTGATAATCGCGAAGCCAAACTCCAAGTTGCCGAAGAAGCGGGCCGAAACCAAGTTGATCAATAGCAGGACCACGACGGTGATGACGCCGGGAATCCACGGATCCAGGCTCGGGAACCAGTACTTGAAATAGGTGCCCAGAGCCGTAATTTCAGCCATCCCTAGGATCAGCCAGCTGAGCCAATAGAGGTAGCCGGTTACCTTGCCGATGTTCTTGCCCAGGTATTTCTCGATAAATTCAATATAAGTGTGCTTGTGCAGGTCTGACAGGATCAGCTCGCCCAAGGCCCGCATCAGGATAAAGAGGAAGAGGCCGACGATGATGTAGTTGAGGACTACTGAGGGGCCAGTCTTCTGGATGCTGTTGCCGACCCCCAGGAAGAGGCCAGTCCCAATTGTCCCGCCAAGGGCAATCAACTGAATATGTGCATTAGTTAGTGAACGCTTGTAACCCGTTTGTTCTTTTTGATTTTCCATGATACCTCCTACAATATGTGAAATATTTTAACACAAGTTGACTAAAAGTGAAAATCTGTAAAGTAAGTCAGCGGCGATCTTTAACATTTTTAAAACTTTTTTGCTTTTCAAAAAGCGGGGGATTAATTAAGATTGAAATAGAGACGGATTATTGCAAAGGGGGAATCAAAATGTATGGCTTAATTAAGCAGCCAGCGGTCTTTCTGCTGGACGAGGATTTAAAGAGCCGGACGGATGAGCTGCTCTACGGGTGGGCAGTGAAGATCACGGCTAAGAAGGAAGACTGCTGGTACGTGACGACCCATTATGGCTACCAAGGCTACGTGGCTAAAAGCGCGGTCAAGTCGCTGACTTTGCCTGAGCTGCAGCAGCGGCAGACCAAGCTGATCACGCGGGCAGCGATTGACGTGCTGGACCAGCCCAAGGTTCAGGGCGAAATCCTGGCGACGCTTTACCGCGGCAGTCTGGTGACCTTGACGGGGAAAGAGGCGGATGGCTACCTGCAGGTCAGCCTGCTGGACGGGCAGCTGGGCTGGCTGTCCCACACGGCGGTTGGCGAGCGCCAGGATGAGGATGACTACCTCTGGTCGACTGACAAGGACTTTTTCCTGCTTCAGGGGATGCCAGATGAGGACAGCTTCCGCAAGAGCGTAACCGAAACAGCCATGCAGTACCTGGGAACCCAGTACCGCTGGGCCGGAAAGAGCCCAGATGGGATTGACTGCTCCGGCCTGGTCTTTATGAGCTACATGCTGAATGGGGTCTTGATTTACAGGGATGCCGAGATCGCGGACCAGTGGCCGATCCATGAGATCCAGTTTGAGGACCTGCTGCCAGGAGACTTGATCTTCTTCCCAGGTCACGTGGCCATGTACCTGGGCCACGGGAAGTACATCAACTCCACTGGCTATTCAGAGCATTTTGGCGTTGCCATCAGCAGCTTGCGCAAGGAAGATCCTGACTACCGGGCTGACCTCTTTAAAATGATCGAAAAGTGCGGCAGCTTGTTCTAAAAATAAAGCAGCACAGAAGCAAAAGCGTCTTAAATCACCTGGCAAGTGATTCAAGACGCTTTTTACGTCAAAAAAGCAGAAACTTAAATTTCCTGGGAAATAATCGGGACTTTTCGTGTATTAGTAAGTAGAGGGAAAAAACAGCGAAGAAAGACCAAGATTATTTAATGGAGGACCAATGGCAGATAAGGAAAGCAATGCCGGCTTTAAGACGAGGCGGACGCATGGCACGAATGACGTGGCGGAGAAGATTCTGCTGAATCGCAATGAAGTTTTCGCGGATGTGGTCAACGGCTGTCTGTTTGACGGCCGGCAGGCAATCAAGGCGGATGGCTGCCTAGACCTTGTGCTATGATGCCGCCGGATATATTGAGCAATTTTCTCAAGGGGCCAGACTCTATCCAGTGGTCACAATCGTGCTATACTATGGCAAAGAAAAATGGAACTATCCTCAGAATCGATTAGGCGAACTGGATCTGAAGAATGTGCCTTGTGAAATCAAAGACCGGATCAATGACTATCAGATGCGAGCTTTTTTCGATATTGGCCACATGCCGATTGCCGAATTGCGCCGCCGCTTTAAGAGCGCCTTCTATTTCGTAGCT
Source organism: Lactobacillus porci (assembly GCF_009695985.1). Classification (NCBI taxonomy): domain Bacteria; kingdom Bacillati; phylum Bacillota; class Bacilli; order Lactobacillales; family Lactobacillaceae; genus Lactobacillus; species Lactobacillus porci. Next base: position 11,676 of record NZ_VUMX01000029.1, on the reverse strand, counting down.
GAGTACTTCTCACAGATCAACCGTGGAGAAGAAGCTCATCCGAGCCAGAATAAGGTTACGATCAAAGATGCCCGGCTGGTGCTTAGGATGTTAAAAGCAATGTCTGGTGGAGATCCGGCGTGTCAATGGTAACCCCTCACTGAAGTGAGGGGCTTGGAGCGCAAGCTTCAAGCCTCAATATCTTTGTGGGGTGTTCCGGAGAAATCCGGAACTCATTGTCTAGACTAAGCTTTCCAGTCGGCTTCGGCTGGCAGGAAAACTACGTTATCTTTGTTATCACACCGTGGGATGATGCTCTAGTCCCATGCACTGTGGCAGAACTGTAAGTAATCGTGTCGTAAGGTTAATGCGGCGGTCAGTTCGCACACTGAATATCCTTCGGGATAGGAGGTGACAATGACGTGCTTTCTGAACCCTCCGGGGTTTAGAAGGCGCGCCAAGCATTGGTAACATTGTCGAAGGGCAACAACGCAACTCCGCGTTGGGTCTCCCAATGCGGATAGCGGCCGGCAACATGATTGCCGGCAAAGGAGGAAAAATGGAATATGAGAATGCCAATCGGGTATTTCTGCTCAACAAGGACGGCAAGCCGCTAATGCCATGCCATCCAAGAAAGGCCAGACTGCTTCTAAAAAGCGGCAAGGCCTTCGTGGTCAAGAAATATCCGTTCACCATTCAGCTGAAATACGGCTCATACGGCTATAAGCAGAAAGTCAGTCTTGGCGTTGACACCGGACAAAGACATATCGGCTTTGCCGTAACGAGTCAGGACAAAGTTCTTTATCAAAGCGAGGTAGAGCTTCGCCAAGACGTGCATAAGAATCTTTACACCCGCAGTATCTACCGCAGAAGCAGAAGAAATCGCAAGACCCGCTATTTAAATAGAGTGCATGGCAAGCGTGATGGCTTGTGGCTTCCGCCGTCCGTAAAAGGCAAGGTGAATCACAACATTGCCTGGATCAAGCGCTATTTGGCTGTATTGCCGAACCCAGATCTGCATATTGAGGTGGGCAAGTTTGACATGGCCAAGATGGTCAATCCGGCCATTTCGGGCAAACAGTACCAAGAAGGCAGTCTGCACGGCTGGAAGAACTATGAGTACTACGTGCTGGCCCGCGACAAGTACACCTGTCAGCTTTGCCATAAGCATGGCGAAGGCGTAAAGCTTGTCGTCCACCATATCGTCTACCGCTCACAGGGCGGGACAGACCGGGTGGACAATCTGATAACTCTTTGCACGAATTGTCACACGACGAAGAACCACCAGCCGAGCGGGAAGCTTTACAAGTGGATGAAGGCCAAGAAGAAAGTGACGACGCATCTGAAAGGCGCGACGTTCATGAACATTCTGCGCAAGCGGATCATGGCGGCATTTCCAGAAGCGTCTTACCAGTATGGCTATCAGACTTTCTTTGAGCGCAAAAAATTCAATCTGCCAAAGGGACATTTCACGGACGCAATCGCAATCAGCGGGATTAGGGAAATCAATCAGATGCCGGAGACGGTGACGATGATCAGCCAGTTCCGCAAAAAGAAGCGCTCGCTTCATGAGGCAAGCGCCCGCAAAGGCAGAAAAGAACCAAACAGAACATCAAAACGCAATGCCAAGAACACAAAGTATGCCAGAGGATTATGGCTCAATGACTATGTACATGTCATCGGGACTAATCTCAGGGGCTATGTGCAGAGCTACCTGTCAAAAGGTGCTTATGTTCGCCTCTCAGATGGCTTAGGCAATTACGTAACCAAGGATGGCAAGAATTACATCAGTACAAAGCTCTGTAAGCCGATTACCCATAACGGCAACTGGCAAAAAGCAGAGCAAAAGCTTTCTCTGTACGAATTTAAGTAAGAAAGAAGGCAGGCAAGCCCTATTCCTCCACCCATTGAAATAGGTGGAATCCCGGGCTTGCCTGCCGTTGAAAATCATTGAACTTGCCGGCTGAAAAGGCGTTGGAGTTGCTTGGCGTCCCGGAAGCCGACCGTCCGAAATATCTGCAGCTTTTGCAAGCAGAAAAAGCGCATAAATAAGAAAAGGTGAAACTTTTCAGCGTTATTTTTGTGGCTCTAGAAAGCCTTTTTTCGTGCTTGAGAGTCAATATCTACTATCAAATCTTTCGGCTGGCCTCGAAAGCCGGAAAATAGCCAGGAGAAATAAGCCGCCTAGCGGCAAAAAAATAGTGAAGCTTCGATATTGAAGCTTCACTATTTTTCTTGGTCTTACTTTTCAAAGCCATTTGGATGCTTTTGGTGCCAGTTCCAAGCACTGGCAATGATGTCTTCGACGCTTTCGTGTTCTGGCTTCCAGCCAAGAACTTCCCGGGCCTTGGTTGAGTCAGCAACCAGGGAGTCAGGGTCACCGCCGCGGCGTGGACCCATTGTGTAAGGAATGTCCTTGCCGGTAACCTTGATGGCTGCCTTCAGGATTTCCAGGTTGGAGAAGCCGTTGGCCGTCCCCAAGTTGAAGACGTCGCTCTTGTTGGTTTCCATCAGGTGCTTGAGGGCCAGAACGTGCGCGTCAATCAAGTCAACGACGTGCACGTAGTCACGGACGTTGGTGCCGTCCTTGGTGTTGTAGTCATCGCCAAAGATGGTAAATTTGCCGTCGCCGGCCAAAGCGGCCTTCATGATGTTAGGAATCAAGTGGGTTTCTGGGTTGTGGTCTTCACCGATTTCCCCGTCCAGGGAGGCACCAGCTACGTTGAAGTAGCGCAGGGCAATGGACTTGATCCCGTTGGCCTTGTCAGCCCAGTGCATGATCTTTTCCATCATCATCTTGGTTTCACCGTATGGGTTGATTGGGTTCAAAGGCGTTTCTTCAGTGATTGGCAAGGTCTTTGGAATCCCGTAGGTTGCGGCACTTGATGAGAAGACCAGGTACTTGACGCCAGTTTCTTCCATGGCCTGCAAGAGGCTGATCATGCCGGAAACATTGTTCTTGTAGTACTTCAGTGGCTTCTTGACGGATTCGCCGACCAAGGAGTAAGCAGCAAAGTGCATTACGGCTTCGATTTGTTCATCCTTCAAGATCTTGGCGACAGTTGGCGTGTCCAAGAGGTCAGCTTGATAAAACTTGGCCTTTGGGTCAATCGCTTGCTTGTGACCAGTAAAAAGTGAGTCCAAAACGACAACGTCGTTGCCATCAGCAACCAAACGTCTAACAGCGTGGGAGCCAATGTAGCCGGCGCCACCAACAACTAAAATCTTCATTAAATTCTCCTTTTATTGCAAAACCTATTCATTAGCTACAGTATAGCAGAAAATTGGGGCAAAATTCGCCTCCAGCACAAACTTTCTTTATAGGGCAATGGCCTTGTTGGCCTTAGGCAGCAGGCTGGCTGGAATAGCTTGGTGCAGGCGCCAGACAAAGGAAACCGGCCGCTCGCCCTTGCTGGAGACGTAATCGGCATTGCCTAAGAAAGTATAAGGAGCCGTGTATGAGCCCTGCTGCTTGAATTCTCTGACAAACAAGGAAATCTGATTGCCAGTTTCTCCTTGGTGGATATAGCGCTGGATCTTCGGGCTGGCCAGGCGGTCCTGGCTCTGGCTCTGCCAGTGGAAGAGGTGGGCGTTGATGGCGTAGTCCTCATACATGGTTGATGGGGAGAAGTCTTTTTTGCTCTTGTTCAGGTTGATCAGGAAGATATCCGTCTTTTTGTCCGCGAAATACTTGACCCCTTCCCGGAATTCTGGGGACTGGTCCTGGTTGAAGTAGTCAAAAGCCGCCATGATCTGGTTGATATTGTAGCGGCAGTGGACTTCCAAAGGACAGGTGAAGGGATACTCATTGTCCCGCGGCAGGAGCTTCAGCTGCTTTTGCCGGTAGCGGAGAACTTCCAGCAGCTCAGCTTTGACGAAATCTTCCTTTAAGAAGGCCGCGATTCCCTCATGCAGGTCCTTAAAGCCCATCTGGGCGGGCTTCTTCTTGTAGAAGCTGTAGTAGAGCATCCCCAGCATCAAGCGCTCATTCTCGCTGGCCGCCTCCTTTGGCATTTCCAGGTAATTCAGCCAGTAGTCCAGCAGCTTCTTGGAGTCAATATGGAAAAAGCTGCTGAACTTCTGGTAGACCTGGTTGTCCACGTCCCGGTCGTCCTTGATCAGCCCGGCCCACTTCTTCAAACGGAAGAGCGAGCGCGAGCCGTTGCTTTGGTAAAAGTCGTACAGGCTCAAATCGTAGGCCTCCAGGAAGTTGGCCAGGGTCAGCTCTTCGCCCGTGTCCTGCGTAAAAGTCTTTACCCGCTGGGCCAAGCCCAGCTTGTTGGCGGCGTTTTGCTTCAAATTGTCAAGAATGTAGCGCTTGGCTTCAGGCTCCAGCTCCAGGTAGCAGGCGGCTGGCAGGTGGGGGAAGTCATCGCTGATCTCCCGGCGCAGGGACCGGCCCGGGCCAGTCAAGGCCCGGAACTTGGCCTGGTAGCTGTAATGGCGGTTGGCCTGGCCGATAAAGTCCAGGACCGTCAGGCAGTCCTTGCCCGGGCTGAGCCGCAAGCCCCGGCCCAGCTGCTGGAGGAAGACTGTCGGGCTCTGGGTTGGCCGCAGGAAGAGGATGGTATTGACGCAGGGGATGTCCACCCCTTCGTTGTACAGGTCCACGACAAAAATAAACTTGAGCTTGCCCGCGGTTAGGTCGCTTTTGGCCTGGTGGCGGTCGGCCTGGTTGCTTTGCCCAGACAAGGCAGCGGACTTGATGCCGGCTTGGTTGAAGCGGGCGGCCATGAATTCGGCGTGCTTGACGCTTACGCAAAAGCCCAGTCCCTTGACATCACTTAAGTCATTGCAATAGCGCTGGACGTTCTTGAGGACCAGCTTGGCCCGGGCGTCGTCAGCGGTATAGACGTTTTCCAGCTCGCTGATCTCATACTGGCCCCGGCTCCACTTGAGCTTGGAGTAGTCGACATTGTCGGTGACCCCGAAATACTGGAAGGGGCAGAGCAGCTGGCGGTCGATGGCCTCGCCCAGCAGCATTTCGGCGGCGACGCGCCCATCGAAGTACTGCAAAATGTCCTGCCCGTCCATCCGGTCCGGGGTGGCGGTCAGGCCTAGCAGGATCTTGGGCTGAAAGTGGCTGAGCAATTGCTGGTAGGACTTGGCGGCCGCGTGGTGGAACTCATCGACGATGATGAAGTCGTAGTAGTCGCTTGGCAAAAGGTCGGCCATTTTGCCGGAGTTGAAGGACTGGATTGAGGTAAAGAGCTGGTCGACAGAGTCAGGCTTGTACTGGCCGACGAAGAGCTGGCCAAAATTGAAGTCGTTGAGGACCTCGCGGAACTGCTGCCGGCTCTGCTCCAGGATTTCCTGCCGGTGGGCAACGAAGAGGAGGCGGGCATCGGGATGCTTCTCCAAATAGCGCTTGAAGTCAAAGGCGGCGATGACGGTCTTCCCCACCCCGGTGGCGGCGACGAGGAGATTTTTATAATGGCCGTAGACTTCCCGTTCAGCCTGCAGCTGGTCCAGGATCTCCTGCTGGTAGCTGTAGGGACGGATGCTGCTTTCCAAGTGGAAGTCGGTCTGGACTTGCTTGTTCAGCTCCGTTTGCAGCTTTTGCCGGCAGCTTTTGCTTTGAGGGTCAAAAGTCTCAAAAGAGGGGTCGTTCCAGTAGCTTTCAAAAGAAACGGCGAACTTGTTGACGATGTCAAAGGACTCCTGCTCGGTCACCTTGACGTTCCATTCAAGGCCCGTGGTCAGCGCGGCATTCGACAAGTTGGATGAGCCGATATAGGCCGTGGAAAAGCCAGTCTCCCTTTTAAAAAGATAGGACTTGGCGTGCAGGCGGGCGTGCTGGGTTTCGTAGTTGATCTTGACGGTGGCATTGGGCAGCTGGCTCAGGGTCAAGATGGCCTTGTAGTCGGTGGCCTGGGTGTAGGTCGTCGCGATCACCCGCAGGTGGTGGCCTTTTTGGCAGAAAGCCGTCAGGTCGCCCAAAAGCGGCCGGATGGCGGACCACTTGATGAAGGAGACCAAGAGATCGACCTGGTCGGAGGAGGCGATTTCCTTCTTGATTTCGCTGAGCATGCTGGGCTCATTCTTGCTCCCGGTAAATAGGGCATTCTCCACCAGAGAGGTCTTGGGGCGGATTGGGCTGATCTTCTGGGCCCGGCTCATCTTCTGATAGATGGAGGTCAGGATCTCGCCCTTTTCCAGAATCTGCAGGTCCTGATAGTCAGCCTCTTTGGTATGCTGGGCAACCTGGTCAACGATCGAGTTGGCCAGGCGGATCTGAGCCAAGAGGGCTTCCTTGTCCTGGCCTGACTTGAAGCTGTCGCGCAGGTAGTGCAGGCCTGAGCGGATGACCTGGGACAGGTAGATGGTCAGGAGCTTGCGGGCGTCATCGGCATTCAGCTTGTCCAAAGTAATCTGGTAGTGGTCCTTGTCCAGCTGTGCCAGCTGATCCAGGATGTCTTGGTTGATGATTTGTTCATAGAGGCCGTCTTTCAGCATGCTTTCCCTGCTTTCTGAAGTATTTTGCCTTAATTGTATCAGGTTCAGAGGCAAAAAATAAATTTGACTTTTTGTTACCATTTTCACAAAAAGCCTATAATCTAGATGTAACAGGATGAGATTTTTACTAAGGAGAAAATGGAAAAATGAAGAAAATACGGGATCGCTTGTCTCATATGTATCCGCCCAAGATATATTGGACGATCGTAGTTTGTCTGACTGGATCGTTGCAAGTGATTCTGTTGCTCTCGCATCTTGGCTATGCAAATGCAGCGGCTTGGATCACATGTTTTGCGGGGATGTTCCTGTCTGACATTTTGCTGATGACTTTTAGCAAGCATGGCCTCAATTTCATCGCGGCTGCCGTCTTGGCTTTGGCAATTGCCATTATTGTCATGGCCCTGCTGACCTTCTACATCATGGCATCCAACAATATATAGCAAAGCAAAAGGAGCTGGCTTCTGATTAAGAAGCAGCTCCTTAATTATTTAGTCGAATTGACCCAGTGAAAGCCGGCCGCGATCAGCCAGATGGCGCCGCCCAAGAGCAGGATGCTCCAGCTGCTGGTCCAGCGGCCGCTAGCGATGCTGACCAAGAAGTAGACCGCGATCACGATGGTCCAGTAGATGCTGTTGATCTTGCCCAGGCGCTTAGGATCAGCCGCCTTTTTCTTTGACTGGTCCTGCTCTTCGTCGGCTTCAATAGTCTGCCCTTCCTGCTTGTCGTCTTTGAGCAGGAAGTCAGGCGAAACGCCGTACAGGTCGGCCAGCTTGGCAATATAGGAAATATCAGGCACGCTTTCGCCGTTTTCCCAGCCGACCACTTCAAAGCTGCTGGCACCGATTTTGTCGGCTAATTCTTTTTGGCTTAAGCCATGTTTCTTGCGCAGGTCGCGCAGCTTGTCCGGAAGCCTCATGATTTTCCCTCCCTTTAACCATTTCTCTTCTTCAATTATAGTTCTAAACATTAAATAGCGCCTTTTTTTGGCAAAAAAACTCCATGGACCAACAGATCCATGGAGCAAGGCTATCTGAGCAAAAGCTGTTAAGATTCAGAAATTAAGTTTAGTCTTCAACCGCGTCAGTCAGCTTGGCGAATTCGCGCTGAACCAGGACGGAAACGCCCAAGGCCAGACCAGCCAAGATGATGAAGGCGGCTAAAGTAACGTAGTAGCTCTTCAGGACTTCGTGAGTGAAGGAGAGCAGGAGTGGCCCAACCATGCCGGCAGCAGCCCAGGCAGTCAGGATTGACCCGTGGATGGCACCCAGTTCCTTGGTCCCGAAGACGTCGCCCAGGTAGGCCGGGATAACTGAGAAGCCAGCCCCGTAGCAGGACATCAGCAGGCTGAGGGCAGCCGCGAAGATGAATGGTGAATGGGTGAAGATCAAGATCACGAACATGGCCATATCAACGACAAAGATCAGGCTGTAAGTCAGTGGCCGGCCAATGTAGTCGGACAGAGTAGCCCAGACCAGACGGCCAAAGCCGTTGAAGAGGCCGATGATGCCGACCATGACGGCCGCGGTCGAAACGTTCATCCCAGTCAGTTCCTGAGCCATTGGTGAAGCGGCAGAAACCAGGGAGATCCCGCAGGTGATGCTGATGAAGAACATGAACCAGAGCAAATAGAAGGTCTTGGTCTTCAAAGCTTGGTTGGCCGTCATCTGCAGACCGCCAGTCAAGGAAACGGCTTCCTTGTCTTCCTTCTTGAACTGTGCCAGGTCACTGGCGGTTGGCCGCTTGATGAACTGGGCAGAAACGATCATGACCAGGAAGTAGGCCAGCCCCAAGATGTAGAAGGTGTTGGACAGGCCAACGCTGGACATCAGGGATTGGGCGATTGGGCTGGTCAAAAGGGCAGCAAAGCCGAAGCCCATGATGGCCAGGCCAGTTGCCAGACCGCGCCGGTCTGGGAACCACTTGATGATGGTTGAGATCGGCGTAACGTAGCCGGCACCCAGGCCCAAGCCAGCGATAACGCCGTATGACAGGTACAAGAGCCAGAGCTGTTGGCTGTGAACGGCCACGCCAGTCAAGGCGATCCCGCTCCCGTAAAGAATCGCGGAAACGGTCCCGGTCAGGGTTGGGCCGAACTTTTCAACCAAACGGCCCATAAAGGCCGCGGACATCCCCAGGAAGAAGATGGCTAAACTAAATGCAAAAGCAACTGATGATTCGCTCCAGCCGGTCTGTGCCGCGATCGGCTTCGTGTAGACGCTCCAAGCGTATACTGAGCCGATCATCAGATGCAGCATGACCCCCGCCAAAGCAACAATGTAACGATTAGTCTTCATTGTTAAGATATTCTCCTTAAAATTCTTTGGACTTTTAGACAAAACACGAACAATATTCTTGAATAGGGTCAATATCATTCGATGCGTTAAGGATACCATGCTTGCTAGCAGCTAACAAGGGTGAATTTTCAAGATCTTGTGATGTAATCGCTAACCATACTACTAAATCTAGGGGACTTTTTTTAATAAGGTTCTGCCTTTGGCCAGCAAACTCGTTACCGCTAACATGATAAGAAAATTGAAAGCGCTTTGCAAAAAGGGGTAAGATAGAAGCAGTGATAAGCAGCCCAAGCGGGCAAGGAGGAAAAAATGGCTAAAGATACCAAGATCGACTTGCGAAACAAGACTATTTACAGCATTTTCGTGCGCGACTATTCAGCAGAAGGCAATTTTGAAGGCGTCCGGCGGGACTTGGACCGGATCAAGGCCTTAGGGACGGACATCATCTGGCTGCTGCCAATCCAGCCGTCAGGCAAGGAAAAGCGCAAAGGCAGCTTAGGGTCGCCATACGCGATCGCCGACTACCGGGCCATCAATCCAGAGTATGGGACCATGGAAGACCTCAAGCGCCTGTGCGAGGACGTGCATGCCAAGGGGATGAAGATCATCATTGACTGCGTCTACAACCATACCTCGCCTGACTCAGTCTTGGCCAAGGAGCACCCTGACTGGTTCTACCACAAGCAAGACGGAAGCTTCGGCAACCGGGTCGGGGACTGGAGCGACGTCATCGATTTGGACTACAGCCACAAGGACTTGTGGAAGTATCAGGCCGAGACTTTAGTCATGTGGGCCAAGTACGTGGACGGCTTCCGCTGCGACGTGGCGCCGATGGTGCCGGTCGACTTCTGGAAGTATGCCAGAGCAGAAGTCGCCAAGGTGCGGCCAGGGGCAATTTGGCTGGCAGAATCAGGCGACCCGGGCTTCATCCGCTTCTTAAGAAGCCAAGGGGCAGTCGGCGGGTCAGACTCAGAGCTTTACCAAGCCTTTGACCTGACTTACGACTACGACGTCTACGCTGACCTGCGGGCCGCCCTTCTGGGGCAGAAGGACCTGACCGACTATCTGGCCGGACTCAACCGGCAGGAAGGGATCTATCCGGAGAACTACGTCAAGGCCCACTTCCTGGAAAACCATGACGTGCTCCGGGCCCACGGGATGATTGATGATCCAGCGGCCTTGCGGGCGATGACGGCCTTTGTCTACTTCATGAAGGGGGCCATGCTGATCTATAACGGGGAAGAGAAGGGGGATGCCCACCATGTGACCCTCTTTGACAAGGATCCGGTTGACTGGACCAGCGGCCCTGACTTGACGGCTTTGATGCAACGGATGCATGAAATCAAGCAGCTGCCGATCATGGCCGAGGGCGGCTACGAGGCAAAGCAAGTCCGCGCGGGCGTCCTGGAAGCCGTCCACAGCCTGGGTGAGGAGCAATTGCTGGGGATCTTCAATGCGACCGGCAAGAAGCAGGCGATTGCCACCAAGCTGCCTGAAGGGATTTACCAGAACTTGTACGATGGCAGCGAAGTCCAGGTTTATTCCGGAATCATGCGGGTCGGCGAGATCACGATCATCCACAAATAAGCCGGCTGAAAATTCGAGGGAGATCAACATAATTTTAAAAAAATTGGCGAAAACTTTTTGACAAAAGCTGATAGTTTGCTACAATAAAAGAGTTGAAATGCCAATTTAGCTCAGTTGGTAGAGCATCTCCCTCGTAAAGAGAAGGTCGTTGGTTCGATTCCAATAATTGGCATACTTTTAAGCTGTTTTGAACAGTTTTAAGCCGTTTTAAAAGGTTACAAGCCTTGATACGACGGCTTTTTTGCTGTTTTAGAGGAATTTTTTGAAATAGGCAATTTTTTACATATTTTGGGCTATCATCACCAGGATCTAACCAACTTTCAAAACTGGTTAGGTGAAAGAAGTAATGTACACGACGACTAGACTTCAACTTTTAAAAAAATTGAAGTCTTTTTTGTTTTCGCCAATTGCAATAATAAATTGAACACTTTTAGTTAAGCTGTTTGATAGATTAGATCTAATTCTTTTTCAAAGATTTCATCTGGTGTATGATAGGCCAGTATCTTTCTTGGCAAAGAATTGCACCAGGTTTCAATATTAATGATGTCTTGTAAAGAATAGTTAGCTATTGCTTCTCCTTTAGGAATGAATCTGCGAATAAGACCATTGTGTCTTTCAACTGTTTAAGGATGGGCATAGTAAACCAGTGTATTGGATGCTTTTTCTAGGTTGGAAAGATCTGCAAACTCTGAGCCATTATCAGTGGTAATGGTTTTAAAAATATCATTCCAATGTTCGCTGTATTGCCTTTGGAGTTCTTTAAAGGCCTGCATGACACTGACAGAAGTCTTGTCAGGAATACGAAGAATTAAAAACTCACGACTCATACGCTCAGATAAGGTTGGCAGCACCTCATCATCTTTGCTCTTATGTCCGAGAACTAAATCGCATTCCCAATGACCGAATTCATTACGTTTATTGATCTCTTTAGGACGTTCTTCAATGCTTCTGCCAATTTTTTTCTTACGACAATTGCAAGAATAAATTGAACACTTACCATAACATCTGTCAGATTTTGACTATCTACGCCGGTAAATGCGGTCAAGTTCGGTGTCAAAGTACTCTTCTGGAGTCTTGTAGTTTAAGATCTTCCGAGGAAGAGAGTTGCACCATACCTCGATCTTAGCAATATCTTCCACACTGTACTCATCCATACGGTCTCCCTTGGGGATATAGCGTCTGATAAGCCCGTTGTGCCGTTCTACGCTGCCTTTATCACAGGATGTATAAGGATGAGCGTAGTACACAAGAGTCTTGGAAACTTGCTCAAGATCGGATAGATCTGCGAACTCAGATCCGTTGTCGGTTGTGATAGACTTAAAGATTTGATTCCATTTGGATCCGTAGTACTCTCGAAGCT
>NZ_VUMX01000028.1:0-20232 GCF_009695985.1 Lactobacillus porci | reverse complement strand
CTTTGGCAGCTCGAGCGGTACGATTGGATGTTCAGTCATAATATCGTGTTCCTCCGTATTCAATTGTTAAGAACAGTATATGACTATTGAACAGAGGTCGATAGATACCGCGCTATTGGGCGCTTACGAAAAATGAGCCAATCTCCGCTGATATTCTCAAAACCCTTTTCTACCGGAGCAGCCTCTTCCCCACTCCTAAGAAAAACTACTACCTTTTCTCCAAGACCGGCTTTACTGACAAATGCCGTCACCTGGCCCGGCAAGTCGACTGCCACTTAATCACCTTCGACATGATGTAACCCCAAGTGAAGAAGCACATACACAAAAACATCCTGCCTCAGAGTTGAGACAGGATGTTTTGTTATGTCAGAAAGGGACCAATCTTAATGGACTGGCAGTTAGTCTTCGCGTGAGTAGTGCTTTACGTCGTCAGTCAGCTTAGCGATGAATTCGTCCAGGCTCTCGGTGTTTTGTTCTTCAGTCCCGTAAGGACGGACGTTAACCGTGCCGGCGTTCATTTCATCATCACCAAGGACCAGAGTGTAAGGTACCTTTTGGGTTTGGGATTCACGGATCTTGTAGCCCAGCTTTTCGTTTCTGAAGTCGATTTCAGCTCTGAAGCCCTTGGCACGCAATTCGTCACGAACCTTCTTCGCGTAGTCTGAGTGAGCGTCCAGGTTGACTGGAATGATTTCAGCTTGAATTGGAGCCAGCCAAGTTGGGAAGGCACCCTTGTAGATTTCAGTCAGGTAAGCGATGAAGCGTTCCATAGTGCCGACGATCCCGCGGTGGATCATAACTGGACGGTGTTCTTCGCCATCAGCGCCGACGTAAGTCAGCTTGAAGCGTTCTGGCAGCATGAAGTCCAGTTGGATGGTGGACATGGTTTCGTCGTTGCCCAAGGCAGTCTTGGTTTGGATATCCAGCTTTGGACCGTAGAAGGCAGCTTCGCCTTCTGCTTCAACGTAGTCCAGACCCATGTCGTCCATCGCGGCCTTCAGCATGCTTTGGCTTCTTTCCCACATTTCATCGTTGGCAAAGTACTTGTCAGTGTTCTTTGGGTCACGGTATGACAGACGGAAGTAGTAGTCGTTGATGTTGAAGTCGTGGTAGACGTCCATGATGATCTGCAGGGTTCTAGCAAATTCATCCTTGACTTGGTCCAGGGCTACGAAAGTGTGGCCGTCGTTCAAAGTCATTTCACGAACGCGTTGCAGACCTGACAAGGCACCTGACTTTTCGTAGCGGTGCATCATCCCCAATTCAGCGATCCGGATTGGCAGCTCACGATATGAGCGGATGTGGTGCTTGTAGATTTGGATGTGGCTTGGGCAGTTCATTGGCCGCAATTCAAGCCATTCGCCTTCACCCATGTCCATTGGCGGGAACATGTCTTCACGGTAGTGAGCCCAGTGGCCAGAAGTCTTGTAAGCGTCCAGGTTCATCAAAACTGGAGTGTAGACGTGTTCGTAGCCGGCGGCAACTTCCTTGTCAACGATGTAGCGTTCGATGATCCGGCGGATAGTGGCACCCTTTGGCATCCAGTAAGGAAGGCCCGCGCCAACCTTAGGGTCAACGAAGAAGAGGTCCAGGTCACGGCCGATGGTCCGGTGGTCGCGTTCCTTGATTTCAGCGCGGCGCTTCATGTCCGCATCAAGGTCAGCCTGCTTGAAGAAGGCCGTCCCGAAGATTCTTTGCAGCATTGGGTTTGAGCTCTTGCCCTTCCAGTAGGCACCAGCTACTGAAAGCAGCTTGAACTTCTTGATCTTACCAGTGTTAGGCAACAGGGCGTCAAAGCCAAAGTCAACGAAGTCACCCAGCTTGTAGGCGTCAACGACGTCACCGGCGCTTTGCAGCAATTCTGACTTGTATGGGTCATCCTTGAATTCTTCTGCCAGCTCGCTCTTGGCTGCTTGTACGTGCTCAATTGGCAAGCCGTTCTTGATTTCCTTTTGCAAAGCCTTTTCCAGCTCTGGCAATTCGGTAACCTTGATTTGGTCGTCCTTATCGGTTTCGATGAAGAAGCCGTCCTTTGAGACTTCAGCTTGGCCCAGCTTGATTTCCGGGTACTTGCTCTTAACCAGAGCTTCCAATACGAAAGCAGCAGTTGCGCGCAGCACTGCCAAGCCTTCTTCATCCTTGTCAGTCAGGATGGCTACTTCGTGGTCTTCGCTCAATTCAAAGTCAAGCGGCTTAACGGCGCCGTCAACCTTAGCCGCAACGGCACTCTTGCCCAGTGAGGTTGAAATGCTTGCAGCAAGGTCAGCAACTGAAACGGCTGCTTCGAATTCTTTCTTTGAGCCATCTGGCAAAGTCAAAGCAAAACTCATAACTAAAAAATCCTCCAGAAACAAAAAAGTCCCGGGCACGCCAAACAGACGTGCTCGGGACGAAATTAATATCGTGGTTCCACCCAAAATTCAGACCTGGCATAGGGCGCTGCCCTATCCGGTCACTCATTCACGGATCGATAACGGGATCCGGCCATATCATTCATCTTTGGGCATAGAAGGTGGGGTTGCGGCCTAATGGGGAGCTTCCAGAACTTGGCTCCGCCTCTCTGAAGCGGCCGAAATCATGTCTTCTATTTACTTTCTGATTATACCCCGCTCTTTGAATAAGGCAAGGACTTTTTTGAATTTAATTTAAGCGGCGGTTGCGGCCAGTTACGATGATCTCCTTGGCCAGGTAGCGGACTCGCTGCATCAAGCGGGCTGCCTTGACTGGATCCACCGCGTTCTTGGTGCTGGCAAAATGGTCCTCCAAGTCGTCCATTTCCATATTGGACGTGAAGCAGGTCGCCAGGTCATTATCCATTCTGGCCTGCAGGATGACGCCCAAGACGTCGTCGCGGGACCACTGACTCAAGGTTTCAGCCCCAATGTCGTCCAAGATCAAGACATCACAGGAAGCCACCCTTTGGATCTCCCTTTGCAGGCTATTGTCGCTAAAGTGGCTGGACAAGCCCGAGATGAAGGTCGGCAGGTGCAAAAAGATCACCTTGCCCCCATTTTTGGCTACCCGGTTGGCCAGACCAGCCATGATGTAAGTCTTGCCGACCCCAAAATCGCCGGTCAGATACAAGCCTTTGGCCGTATGGTGCTTTTCGTATTCATCCAGGAACTTGCCAACCGCCAATAAGGCAGCGTTGCGGCCTGGGTCGCCCTTGTCCAAATCGGTCAGGGTAATCCGGCGCAGCTTCTTTGGCATATCGATCAATTCGATCCGGCTTTCAGCCGCCCGCTCCTCATCCCTTTGCCGCTTGGCGGCAGTCGGCAAATAGCGAACCCCGATCAAGGGGCCGTTCATGAAGAGCTCAGCTTGATAGTCAGCAATCGCCTTGACCGGGCTGGTCTTTTGCAGGTAGAACTCACAGATATTGGTCATGCTGTCCTGGACGGCCTGCTTGGACAATTCGCTGGCATGCTCTTTCAAAAATTTCTGCACGTCCGGATCCTTGATGGCCCGGTCAGCCAATTCCTGGGCTGATTCCGCGCCGGCCGGCCGCTCCTGGTCCTTGAGCGAATCCGCCATCGCCTTCTTCAACATTTCGCCAATTGATTCCATCTGCTTCACCTACTCGTCTCTTACTTGTCTTCGGGCTTGCCGCCCGCCTTCTTCTCGTCTTCATCGTCAAGCAGGGCCGCCAGCTGTTCTGGCGTCACGTCGACCTGCTCGGCCTGCTTCTTGGACCAGTCGGTCCCCTTCTCGACCTGGCGGGGGCCATAGTAGCGCGTCGTGGTCTGCTTGTTCTGTGAGCGCTGGCGGATGTAAGCCAAGGCCGCTTCCGGCGTGGCCAGCTTGTGCTGCATCCAGTCATTGGCAATCCTCTCAGCCAAAGACAGGCTCAAGACCGGCTGGTAGTGCAGACAGGTATAGATCAAGATATTGAGCATTTCCGGGCTGAAGCCCACCTTCCAGCTCAAATCATTGATGACCTGGTACTCAGACTTGGTCGTAAAGCCCCCTTTTCGGTCCTTCATGTAGTTGAGGAACTGGGCCGGGGCCTTTGACTTGGCCAGCTGCAGCAGCTGCCGGTCACGCTGGTCGACGCTGACCTGGCCGCCCTCGCTCTTGGCCAGGCTGTTTTTAACCTGCTGGCGGCGGTGGTTGGCCTTGTAGTTGTAAGTCAAAGAACGGCCTATCTTGCCCACGTCCAGCTTGCTGGTTCCATGCAGGCTTGGCAGGGATTCATCGACAAATTCCTGCTCGCTTAGGCCATAAGTGGCCATGACGGCCTGGATCTGGTCCTTTTGCCGGTCGATCTCGCTTGGGTCAATATGGTAGACCGCGAAGCAGTCCTTCAGGAACTGCCAGTCTACCTGCCGGACGTTGACTTGGGCCGCGTCGCTCGCGGCAGCCTCATTCTCCTGGGCTGCCTGCTGAACCTCCGCGGACGGGGTGATGGCCTCCTCGTCTGGCAGGCGGAAGACCTCAAAGAAAGAGGCAGAAACGTCCCGCAGGTTCTGCAGCTGCTTCTCCTCGCGCTTGGCCTGCTTGGCAAAGTCCTGGCTCAGGCGGCTGAAGCGGTAGCTGCCGACTTTTTCCTTCAAGAGGCTGGCCAAAAGCGAGGTGTTGAAGAACTCGCTGGCCTCTGGCACTTCCTTAAGCTTGAAAGCCAGCAGCTGACCCAAGCGCACGTTCTCGCTCAGGTAGGTCGTAAGCAGCCCCACGGCCTCCAACTTGTGCAGGGCCTTGAACAAGTCGCCCAGACTGCAATCCAGCTGCTCTTGCAAAAAGTACAGGGCCGGGGCATCAGCCAGCATCTGGAAGGGGTCGTATTCCTCAATCAGGGTCTGGTAGACGGCCACGCCCAAAGACGCTACCAGGGGCTGGTAGAGCTTGATCAGGACCCGCTCCTGCTTTGAAGTCAAAGCGACGCGGTTGATCACCAGGTAGCGCTGCTTAGGATTGGAACTTTCAAACATTTAGACTCACTTCTTGCTGTGCCGGTCCATCATGTCCTCCATGGTCTTCATGAAACTGGACATGTCGGTAAACTGACGGTAAATGCTGGCAAAGCGGATGTAGGCCACGTCGTCGATATCCGCCAGCTGGTCCATCACCAATTCGCCAATTTCTTTTGAGGAGATTTCATTGACGCCTTTAGCCCGGATCTGGTTTTCCACGTTGTCCACCAATTTGTCCAGCTGGTCGCTGGTCACTGGGCGCTTCTGGCAGGCGGCCGCCACGCCGCGGAGGATCTTTTCCCGGCTGAAGGCTTCACGGGTGCCGTCATTCTTGATCACCAGCAAAGGCGACTGCTCAACCCGCTCAAAAGTCGTAAAGCGGTAGCCGCAGCTTTCGCATTCCCGGCGCCGGCGGATGGTCCGCCCTTCATCGGTTGGCCGCGAGTCAATAACGCGGGATGAGTTCTTATGACAATTTGGACAAAGCATAGTGCTTGCTCCTTTCAAGAAATTTCTTCAAGAAGTTGTTGTAAATTCGTTCTTAGTTCTTCTATTGTACCAGTATTTTCAATGACATAGCTAGCCAGACAGCGTTTTTCACCCAGCGGCAGCTGAGATTTGATCCGCGCCTTGGCCTGCTCGCGGCTGAGCTGGTTTCTCTTCATCAACCGCTCAAGTTCCAGGTCATATGGAGCAGCGATCAGCAAAGTCGCGTCAAACAGGTCCTGCCAGCCCGCTTCAAACAATAGCGGCACATCAATCACGCAGACCCCTTCCCCAGCTCTCTTGGCTGCCTGCATCTCCTGCTTGATTTCCGCCAAAACCGCCCCGTGGCTGATTTTGGACAGCCGGGCCAGTTCATCTGGATGGGCAAAGACATAGGCGCCCAGCTTCTGGCGGTTGACCGTCTGGTCTTCGTTAATAAATTCTGCCCCAAAATTCTCCTTGATCTCGCGCCAGGTCACCTGGCCGGGCGCTTGCTGGGCATGGGCGATCTGGTCGGCGTCAATCACCCGCAGGCCCCGTTCTCTAAAGTAGCTGGCTGCCGTCGACTTGCCCGTCGCGATGCCGCCGGTCAATCCTAAATAAAAAGTCATTTTTGCTCTGCCTAATCCTGTTTGTGTTTCTCCCTATACAATACTTGGCATTGCGGGCAAAAGGTCGTCCCCCGCCCGCTGACCTTGATCTTTTCAAGCACGGTTCCGCAGCGCTGGCAGGGCTCGCCCGCGTGGCCATAGACCTGCAGCTTCTTCTGGAACTGGCCGCTTTGACCGTCCGCGTCAAGGAAGGTATGAACCGTCGTCCCCCGCAATTTCGTGGCCAAGGCGATCGTCTGGTTGATATTGTCATGCAGGGCAGTCACTTTTTCAGACGGAATTGCGCTTGCCTGGCTCAAGGGGTGGATCCGGCTTTGCCAGAGGACCTCGTCGCAGTAGATGTTGCCCAGACCGCAGACGACGCTCTGGTCTAAGAGCAGGTTCTTGATCTTCTTGCTCTTCTTGGCTAAAGCCCGGCACAAAAAGTCCCGCGTAAACTCCGGGCTGTTGGGCTCCACCCCCAGCTTGCCGATCCCGGTCTGCTCGCGCTCAGTCCCCGTCTCAACCAGCTGCATGCGGCCAAACTTGCGCACGTCGCTGTACCTTAAGGCAGTGCCGTCGGTAAAGGCAAACTGGACGTGGTCGTGCTTGCCAACCGCGGCTTGAGGAGCAAGCAAGCGGTACTTGCCCTCCATGCGCAGGTGGGAAACCAGCGTCAGGTTGTCCGACAAGCGAAAGAGCAGGAACTTCCCATAGCGGTCCACGCGCAGAATCTGCTTGCCGGCCAGCTTCTGGGCAAAGGCCCGAGCATCCCCGGCAATGATCTTGTCATACCACACCTCCACCTTTTTGATGGTCTTGCCGGCCACCAGCGGCGTCAAGGTCCGTCTGACTGTCTCAACTTCAGGCATTTCTGGCATCTTGCTCACCCCAATCTACTTGGCATCGTACCAGTTGTGGCCCCAGCCGGAATCCGCCAAGAGCGGCACGTCAAGGGAGACGGCCTTCTGCATGACTTCCGGGACGATCTGCTTGATCGTTTCCAGCTCTTCTTTTGGCACGTCAAAAATCAATTCGTCGTGCACCTGAACCACCATCTTGGTCTTCAGGCCCAGTTCATCCAGCTTCTTTTGCATGTTGATCATGGCGATCTTCATAATATCCGCGGCTGACCCTTGGATTGGAGAGTTGATGGCCGTTCTTTCTGCGAAGGAGCGAACATTGAAGTTCTTGGCGTGGATGTCAGGCAGGTAGCGGCGCCGGTGCATGATCGTCTCAGCGTAGCCCTTTTCCCGGGCTTCCTTGACGGCCTGGTCCATGTAGGCCTGGATGCCTGGGTACTGGTCAAAGTAGCTTTCGATGAAGCTTTTGGCCTGCTTGCGGCTGATGCCCAGGTTCTTGGACAGGCCGTAGTCGGAAATCCCGTAGACGATCCCGAAGTTGACCGCCTTGGCCCGCCGTCTTTCAAGCGGCGTCACCTCATCGATCTTGCTTAGATGGAAGATCTTCATGGCCGTGTGGGCGTGGATGTCGTAGCCGGTCTTGAAGGCTTCCTGCATGTTGGCATCCCCGGAGACGTGGGCCAAGACCCGGAGCTCAACTTGTGAATAGTCGCAGGAGAAGATGTAGCCATCTGGCGTTGACGGCACGAAAGCCTTGCGGATCTGCTTGCCCTCTTCGGTTCTGGTTGGAATGTTCTGCAGGTTGGGGTCAACTGAAGACAAGCGACCAGTCGCCGTCAAGGTTTGCAGGTAGCGGGTGTGGATCTTCCCGTCCGCGGGATCAATCACGTCCAGCAGGCCATTGACGTAGGTCGACTGGATCTTGGCGATCTGCCGGTAGGCCAGGATGTCGCTGACCACCGGACTTTTATCCTTCAGCTGGTTCAAGACCTCCACTGAAGTCGAGTAGCCGGTCTTGGTCTTCTTGATGACCGGCAGGCCCAGCTTTTCAAACAGGATCACGCCCAACTGCTTAGGCGAGTTCAAGTTGAACTCTTCCCCAGCTTCTTGGTAGATCTTGCTTTCCAGCTCCTTCAGCCGGTCCCCGTATTCTTTTTGCAAAGCTTGCAGGGTCTTGGCCTCGACCTTGATCCCGTTCAATTCCATCTTGGCCAAAACCCGGGCAGTCGGGATTTCAATCGCGTCAAACAGGTCGTCTTGCTCATGGTCCTTGAGCTGCTTGAGCAGGCTGGCCTTGAGCTGGTCAATCGCTGCCACCTTGCCGGCCAGGTGGTTGAAGAAGACCGCGTCGTCATCAGGAATGGCGGCTGCCTTGCCTTTGCCATAGACGTCCAAGTCGCTCTTGACGTCATAGTCCCCGTACTGGTGAACCACCTCGCCCAGATCGTTGGAGTTGTTCTCATTGTCGACCAAGTATGAGGCCAGCAGCATGTCGTAGCCGATCCCCTGGGCTTCAATGCCCAGGCGGTGCAAGCCGTAAGTGGTCCGTTTCAGGTCAAAGACGTTCTTGACGATGGTCTTGTTTTCCAAAAAGCCGCGCAGCCGCTTTTCCTTGAGCAGGTCAACGTCCCGGGAAACCCAGATCTGCTGGCCGATCTTCAGGGCAAAGCCGGCAAAAGGCGCCAGGTGATAATTTTCGCCAAAAATTTCCAGGTAGAAGCCGATTTCCTTAGCTTCTGGCAAACTGGCAACCGCTGCTTTTTCCAGCTTGACAAAGTCCAGTTGCTTGCCTTCAGCCTCTTTGCCCGCGAAATCGCCATTTTCAGCCATATCGCTCAAAAAGCGGCGGAAGTTCATCTTTTCATAGAAGCGCCGCAGGTCGGCAACGCTGGCGCCCTGGTAGGCCACTTGCTCCATGGTCAGGCTGACTGGCGAATCGCACTTGATGGCGGCCAGCTTTTTGCCTAAAAGGGCCTTGTCCTTGTCGTTGAGCAAATTCTCCTTGAGCTTGGACTTCTTCATTTCATCCACGTGCTCATACAGGTTCTCGACCGTGTGATACTTCTGGATCAGGCGCGAAGCAGTCTTGGGCCCGACCTTGGTCACGCCTGGGTAGTTGTCGGAAGCATCCCCCATCAGGGCCTTCATATCGATGAATTCCGTCGGCGTCACCCCGTTGACTTCCTGCATGTGCTCCGGGGTATAGGCCTCCAATTTGGTCACCCCAGACTTGGTAACGTAGACCGTCACGTGCTCGCTGGCCAGCTGGGTCAAGTCCCGGTCCCCGGTAACCACGGCCACGTCAAAGCCGTCGTCAGCTCCCCGCTTGGCCATGGTCCCGATGATGTCATCGGCTTCATAGTCAGGCAGCTCGTAAGTGGCAATCCCCATGTCCTGCAGCATTTCCTTGATGTAGGGCAGCTGCTCGGACAGTTCAGCCGGCGTCTTGTCGCGCCCGCCCTTGTATTCACCGTACATCTTGGTTCTGAAAGTCACCTTGCCGGCGTCAAAGGCCACCAGAATGTGGCTGGGTTCTTCCTGCTTGAGGACGACGTCCAGCATGTTCTTAAAGGCAAAAATGGCATTGGTATGCAAGCCTTCAGGGTTTTTGAACTTGTCCAGTTGCTGGTACATGGCAAAAAAGGCCCGGAAAGCGACCGAATTGCCATCAATCAAAAGTAATTTTTTCTTCTTATCTGTCATTGCGGCTGTAACATCCTTCAAAATAAAAACTGTCAAAATCTTACTAACTAAGATTTTAACAGTTTTCAGCTCTTTCTTTAAATTCTGGAGCTTGTTTTCCTTAAATGCTAAAAAACAGGCCTTAAGCCTGTTTCTTTCGCTTATTTGCCTGCTCCAGTTCTTTTGACCAGAATGGCATGTCCTTGAAGCCCTTGATCCCAGGCATCCCCAAGGCCACGAAAGCCATGGCGGACACGGCATAAAAGGTCCGGCAGCTGGCGAATTGCCCGACTGCCTGCTTGCTGGTAAACGCCAAGAGACAGGCGCTAGCCAGCAGGACGGCGAGCGCGGCGCCGCGGCGGGGGAATTCCCGCCTGGTCGCGACGTAGACCAGTCCAGTCATAAAGTCAAAAGCAGCATATGTCAGGCCAAGGTTGCCAGCAGCCGTCGCTGTCTTCAAGACCGTGGCCGAAGAATCTGCCGCGCCAGCCCGCCTGAACAGCCAATAGGCCATCGCCAGGCAACACGCGGACAAGACCAGCAGAGCAATGCCTGCCAGCAAGCGTCTCACAATCAGTCTCTTCTTCATAAAGTCTCCGAAAAAAAGCATCCGTTACGATAAAACTGGATTTATTGCCTTCCCTTGACATATTTATACACTACCGTACTTAATTATAGCCTTTTTCTCCCGTCTTAACAGTCACATCTATAGTAATTATGACATGCTCCCCCGACCAAGGTCGGGGGTTTCTTTATAGGCTAGTGCTCACGCGCAGCCTACAGCTTCTGAGAACGACCAACTTATTCTTGCAAGCAGGATTGACCGAAGCCAAGCCTGATTTTTACTGGTTCTGTCCAGCAAGCTGAACAGCAGTGCAAAAACAGAGGTCAGTCTATTTATCACGGAAGTGCCCCCTCCGACGATTCCGCCAAGCCGCATTGACTGCTGTTTGACGGTACGATTTTTTGCTTGCCCAGCTCTCTCAGAGCTGGGCAAGTCCTTTAAGCAAAATATTGATTGATGCATTGACGTCACGGTCATGGTGCGCCTTGCAGAATGGGCAGTCCCATTCCCGCACTGACAGTGGCTTCTTGTCCGTATCCTTGCCGCATTTTGAGCAGATTCGGCTGGTGTATGCTGGATTGACCTTGATGAGGATCTTTCCGTACTTCTTGCACTTGTACTCCAGCATGTCACGGAATCTGCCCCAGCTTTGGCGCAGAATCGAGCGGGCAAGGTGGTGATTCTTCGTCATGTTCTTGATCTTTAAATCCTCGATGACGATAACATCGTATTCCCTCACCAACTGATCCGTGATCTTGTGCAGATAGTCATCGCGCTGATTCGTGATGCGGCTCATATAGCGATTCTTGGCGACATTGGCTTTCTGCCAGTTGTGATAGTCAGACAGGCTTTTTGCGCCAAGAACCTTCCTGCTGGCGTCCTGCTGCGACTTAACCAAAGCCAAATGACGGCGCTTGGATGACTTGCTCTGCCAGATTTCTGCTTGTTTCTCGCAGAAATCCGATGAGAACTTGTCAAACTTTCTGCCGTCCGACAGGATGGCCAAGTGCGTCAGCCCCACGTCAATGCCAACCGCCTTGCCAGTCTTTGGCAGGAAGGCGGTCTTTTTCTCCACAATGAGAGAAAGCCAGTAGCGCCCGCAAGCATCGACGCTGATCGTGTAACGCTTGATCTTGCCGTCGATGACGCCGGTTTTCGATGATCTTACTCTTCTCAGCTTCGGCAGGAACACGTTTCTTTTGCCCATGATCCGGATGCCGGACGACTTGCCAGTATATGACTGCTTGGCGCTATGCTTTGAGTGGAAGCGGGGCTTGCGTCTCGTTCCGGCAAAGAACGCCTCCCAGGCATCGCTGATGTTCTTGGTCACAATTTGGAAGCTGGAGCTGTCGCTTGCCTTGAGGAATGGATATTCGTTCTTTAAAGCGGGAAGCAGATTGTTAAGATCGAATTCCGTTAACAATTTTGATTTCTTGTTGTTCTTGTAGCGTTCCTGATAGAGGCTGACAAGCTGATTCCAGAGGAAGCGATCATTGCCAAAGAACTGTCTAAGTTTGGCTTGTTGTACGAGAGTCGGGTACAATCTGATTTTCACTCCATACTCCGGCAGATCTGACTTGCGCTTGCGTATTGCCATGTCGCTTCCTCCTTTCTAGCGTTTAGTGAAACGGTCTATTCCATTGCGTCTTAATGTATTTCTTGACGACAGCTTCGGTTGTCACTCCAATGCTTCCTGCGTAATAGCTCGGTAACCAGACGTGACCACCCCAGAAGTATTCCTTCATCATTTCCGGATACTTTGCAAAAAGCCACTTGGCCGTAATGCCTTTGAGCTTCTTGACGATATTTGTCACGCTCTCTTTGGGTTTGGCAGACAGCAGAATATGCACGTGAGTTGACATTATTTCCAGAGCCTTGACCGTATACTCATTCTCACGGCAGATCTGAAAGATCTTGTCCTTGAGTGAATCGACAATAATCGGATTAGCCAATGCTTGGTTGCGATACTTGGTACACCAGACGATGTGGTAATTGCGGTTGTATGCGTAGCCTCGTCCATGGATGATATCTGGCTCATCATTCCTGAATTCGTATTTAACTATATGAGTCGTACCTTCTTTCAGCATTTGCAGTTCTTTAGCTATTTATATTATATCGCATACCGAACTAATGTTCACGTGTTAAAACAAAAAAAGAGGGCGATTCAACTTGGCATTGAAATGCCAAGTTTTCTCGCCCTCAACGTAATAAAATGCCAATCGTTATTTATTATGTTTTTTCTTTGACTTTTTGGTGTTTTTTCTTAATCTGCCTGCTTGTCCTTAGTCGAGGCAAAGAATGCCGCCAGCATGACCAGGGCAAAAAGCAGCATGAGCATCAAGGCCAAGCGCGTCCCTTGGGCAGTCGCGACACTTCCCTTGCTGCCAGCTTGTGCCTGGCTGAGGGCAACGACCGCTGTGGTCACTGAAGTCCCGAAAGCCCCGGCAAACTGCTGCAGGGTGGTCATGATCGCGTTCCCCTGGGTCTGCTGGCTGGCAATTGGTTTAAGGCATCGGTCATGATGCAGCACATGGTGATGGCCATCCCGCCCATGTAGAAGGGGTAGATCACGCCAATCGTGACTGGCGTCAGCTGCTTGACCAGCAGGAACATGACGGCGACTTCCAATAAGACGCAGGTCCCAGCCAGCAAAACCGGCTTGCGGGCCCCATGCTCGTCATAAAGACGGCCGCCAACGATGCATAAGAGCGCGCTGACGCAGCCAGCCGGCAATACGACAATGCCGGCCAAAAGGGCGCTCTTGCCGTTGACCAACTGAATATAGTTGGGCAGCAAGAAGGCGTGGTCCAGCGACATCGTCTGCAAAAGGAAGAAGCCAAGCATCTGCAGGGCGAAGTTCCGGTTTTTGAAGAGAGACAGGTCCTCAGACCTGGTCTGCCACAACTACCTGAACCTGCTGGACCTGCTCAGCCAAGCGGGCCGCGGGGATGCCTACGACGACTTCCAAAGCCAGCGCCTGTTTGGTCTCCTTTGCACTGAGCTGCTCCACCACTACCAGGTCAAGATCAACGCGGCCGCGTCCACTTTTCCGGTCAAGCAGATCCGCCACGCCGGCCCAGATACCCAAGCCGGGGCCATCTTGACCTACCTGACCGGCAAAAACGGCCAAGCCAGCCTGCGCGAGGCCGCGGCATACTTTGGCTACCAGCCCAACTATTTTTCCGTAAGCGCCCAATAGCGCGGTATCTATCGACCTCTGTTCAATAGTCATATACTGTTCTTAACAATTGAATACGGAGGAACACGATATTATGACTGAACATCCAATCGTACCGCTCGAGCTGCCAAAGGACAGAATCAGACCTAAGAATAGGCTAGGAAGGAACCGGCTTGTTCTTAACCTGAAGTCCAATGGGGTTGAGCTGTCATTTTACAATGACGCCACTAACGAGCTTATGCTCGAGGTCGTAGACAGGTTCTTGAGCCATGATTAATCTGGCTGAACTGGGTCGCGTGTTCATTGTTTGCGGTAAGACCGACATGCGTCGGGGGATCGATTCGCTTGCTTACATAGTTAAGAAGAGCTTCCATCTCGATCCCTTCTCCGGGTGCGTCTTTCTTTTCTGTGGCAGTCGAAAGGACCGCTTCAAGGCACTTTATTGGGATGGCCAGGGATTCTGGCTGCTCTATAAGCGCTTTGAGAATGGAAAGCTTGCCTGGCCAAACAATGAAGATGAAGTGCGAGAGCTGTCTGATGAGCAAGTCATGCGCTTGATGCAGGGCTTTACCATTGATCCTAAAATTCATATCGCAAGAGCTCGTGAATTGTATTGATTTCACGAGCTTTTCTGGTATTCTTATGATTATGAATCAAGGAGGGACAACAACTATGACCGACAAAGACACTTCAGCTTTAATCGAAACGCTCAAAGCAACTAACGAAGAGCTGCTCAAGCAGGTCGCCCTTCTTACTGAACAAGTTGAGTATTTGACCAGGAAGCTTTACGGAAAATCATCCGAAAAGAACGTTGTCAATACTAACCAGCTGAGTCTCTTTGACGAAGACAAGGCTGGCGGTGAAGATGACGAGGACTTGCCCTCGCATTACCGAAACTATTACCTATAAGAGACGCAAGCAAGTCGGCAGAAAGCAAGATATCTTAGATTCTCTACCTGGCGAGGAAGTTCATTACCAGTTGGATGACCTTACCTGCCCGGACTGCCGCCACGAGCTGAAAGAGATCGGCAGTTTCTGCGCTAGACAAGAGCTGCTGTACGTTCCAGCCAAGATTAAGAGAATCGATCACATTCAGCACTCTTACAAGTGCCAGCACTGCAGTGATGAAGCACCGGCTGACAAGATTATCAAGGCTCCAGTGCCCAAGGCACCGTTAACCAACAGTCTTGGCTCAGCTTCTTTGATCTCAAATACGATCTATCAGAAGTACGTTCTCAAGATTCCTGCCTACCGACAAGAAAAAGACTTGCGGCGCATGGGCCTTCCGCTTGATCACAAGACGGTTTCCAATTGGCATATCAAAGTCTGTGAGTACTACCTTTCCAGCCTTTACGAGCGCTTGAGACAAGAGCTGCTAAAGCTGGAGGTCATTCACGCAGATGAGACGCCGTACCGAGTTCTAGACAGCGAGAGAGCCAAAGACTATGTCTGGACCTTCTTGTCAGGCAAGCATGCCAAGACGCCGATTGTTCTATATCACCACGGGTCACGAAAAGGCATCGAAGCATGGAATTTCCTCACAGGCTTCAGCGGATACCTTCATTGTGATCAATATCCTGGCTATCTGCGATTAAGCCAACAAGATGTGACTCTTGTTGGCTGTATGGCTCATGCAAGGCGGAAGTTCCGTGACTCCTTGCCAAAAGACAAGGCCAGAGAGTCCGACGCGACTTCAGTTGCCAAACAGGGGATCCACTACTGTGATCAAATGTTTAGCCTTGAGCACTCCTGGAAGGACCTTTCGGCTGAAGAAAGATACAAGAAACGCCAGTCTGAATTAAAGCCTCTGCTTAAGAAGTTTTCCGACTGGTGCTACAAGAAATCAGTCTCCGTGCTGCCATCAGGCAAGCTGGGGGCAGCCTTCCAGTACTGCTTAAACCATATGGACAAGTTCATGAACATTCTGAAAGATGGTCGACTTGAACTGTCCAACAACAGAGCAGAGCGAGCAGTCAAAGAGATCGTCATGGGACGCAAGAACTGGCTCTTTTCACAGAGCAGCACTGGCGCCAAAGCCATGGCCATCATTATGAGCATACTCGAAACTGCCAAGCAAAATGGCTTGGATCAATTCAAATATATCAACTATCTTCTAGACAAGTTGCCCAATGAGCCGTCCTTATTAGATAATCAACGTCTGGAAGCCTATTTACCATGGTCCGAAAATGTTCAGCTCCACTGTAAGTAAAGTCCCATAAACTGATTAATCCCATCTTAGCATTGCTAGGATGGGATTTTAATATACTGTGCTATTGGGCGCTTACATTTTTCCCGCCTTTGCCGCAAGCTTTTTGGCCACGACTTCGTCCACTTGCGCATCCGGATCAGGATGAATATCGCGGAAAACGAATTGCGCCTGACTAACAAGCGCCTGGAAGAGATCAGCAGCGAATTAGGCTACCAGGACGTGGCTAATTTTTCAAAGGCCTTTAGCCAGCTGAAAGGAATCACGCCTGGCGCTTTCCGGAAAAAATATGGAATCAAAAAAGCCCGCTGACCTGCCGGCTGGCTCGCGAATGCAATTTTGGCCTTAGTCCCCAAAAATATACTAAAAAACGCTCATCCAACGATGAGCGTTTCAAGGCGTCTCCGCCTTAACTTATGATATTGCTGACCGCGGTCAGCATTTTCTGCTACTTTTGCAGCATGTCTTCAAAAGCTACTTCGTACTTAGGAATGTCACCAGCGCCCATGAAGACGATGCAGTCGCCCTTGTAGTTCAAGAGGTCTTTCAGGTTGTCGAAGTCGATGACTTCCGCGCCTGGGATTTGACTGGTAATGTCTTCGCTCTTGATGTCCCCTGACTTTTCACGGGCTGACCCGTAGATTGGAGTCAGGTAGGCCTTGTCGACGCCCTTAAGGATGTCAACGTAGTCTTCTTCAAATTCCTTGGTTCTGGAATAGGTGTGCGGCTGGAAAACCGTTACCAGCTTGCGGTCCGGGTACTTCTGCCGGGCTGCCTGGATGGTCGCGCGCAATTCAGTTGGGTGGTGAGCGTAGTCATCGATCACGACCGTGTCGCCAAAGTCCTTTTCACTGAAGCGCCGCTTGGCACCATGGTACTTGACCAGACCGTCCTTGACCAAGTCAAGGTCAACGCCTTCAGTGTAGGCAACGGCGATTACGGCCGTGGCGTTCATGATATTGTGGTCGCCGAACAGGTGAATCTCAAACTCGCCCAAGTCCTTGCCGTCAGCCTTCACATGGAAGGTTGCGCCTTGAGTGGTCTTCTTGACGTCAAAGGCTTGGAAGTCATCAGTTTCCTTCAAGCCATAAGTGTACTTCTTGGCAGTCTTTGGCTGGATCTTTTGCAGGCGCTCGTCATCGCCCCAGACAAAAAGCCCCTTCTTGGTCTGGTCAGCTGCCGTCTGGAAGGCTGAAGCGTAGTCGTCACGGTCCTTGAAGTAGTCCGGGTGGTCAAAGTCCACGTTGGTCATGATCTGGTAGTCTGGGTGGTAGGCCAAAAAGTGCCGGCGGTACTCGTCAGCTTCGTAGACGAAGAAGCGGGAGTCCTTGACGCCCTTGCCCATCCCGTCACCAATCAAGAAAGAGGTTGGTGCGGCTTCACTCAAAACCGTTGCCAAGAGGCCAGTAGTTGAGGTCTTGCCGTGTGAGCCAGCAACGCCGATGCTGGTGTATTGTTGGACAATTTCTTCAACCGTGTCTGGGTAGCTTTGCCAAGCAACGCCCTTTTCTTCGCAAGCAGCCACTTCAATGTTGTCGCTCTTAAAGGCGTTACCCTTAACGATGACTTGCCCTTCGCCTTTGATGTTGTCCTTTGAAAAAGAAGCAACTTCAATCCCAGCAGCCTTCAGGGGGTCCTGGGTAAAAGTGTACTTGTCGATGTCACTGCCGGCAACGTTGTAGCCTAAGTCGTGCAAGATCAGGGCCAGGGATGCCATCCCGGTACCCTTGATACCAATAAACCAAATTTGTTTTGTCTTATCTAACATTGTATTGCTCCATTATCTTCAATCATTCGCTTCTAATTTTAGCATTAATAGGAAAAGAAAAAAGAGCTCTAGCCGAGCTCTTTTGAAAAAATTGAGGAAAAATCAGGTTTGGATTAAGTAAGTGATTAGTAGTCTTCGTCTTGGTTGCTGCCTTGCTCGCTGATGTAGTCATCGATTTCTTGCTTATGCTGAGCAATGGTTTTATTTAGTTCTTCCTTGGTAAAAGTTTTCTGGTCCATTCCATGTGGGTGGGCTCCTGGAACAACGTCGTACTCTACCAAGACATCGTTGGCATTAACTGTAATATGGGTCTGATTGGCATATTTTTGCCCCTGATAAATGTACATATTAGCGACCTTGTCTGAATGGTAGAAGACACTAGATTCGCTAAAACCATATT
The DNA here is from genome assembly GCF_009695985.1 of Lactobacillus porci. Taxonomy (NCBI): domain Bacteria; kingdom Bacillati; phylum Bacillota; class Bacilli; order Lactobacillales; family Lactobacillaceae; genus Lactobacillus; species Lactobacillus porci. The sequence continues at coordinate 2,584 of NZ_VUMX01000028.1, read as the reverse complement.
TTGCATTTTCACCAGTTAGCCAAACTGCAGCAGCGTATTCTTCATCAGCATACTTCTGTGTTTGACTGCTGCTGGATGAGCTAGAAACCGCGCTTGATGATGACTGACTGCTTGTAATGCTACTGCTACTTGATTGTGAAGTCTGGCTACTTGAACTAGAAGAGCTAGCTTCAGATGAGGAGCTCTCACTAGACTGCTTCTTTACAACCTTAGTCTTAAAGACTTTTTTCTTGCTGGAACTCTTCTTTGAAGATTGCTTTTTACTGCTTTGCTTCGCTGCCTTTTCAGAAGATTGCTGGCTGTTGCTGCATCCCGCAACCAGTAATAGCGCACTAGTTGCCGACAATATTGTCAAAATTTTTCTTGCTTTCATTTATTTCTCTCTTTACACTTTCACACAAAAACATAGCCCATACTTTTAGTTATAGGGCTATGTCAAAATACTTTAGACTTTTAAGCGAGCTCCAGTCTATAGGAAATGGTTAATAAACTTGGTAATTTACTGTTTCATCAATTTCATCTTCACTGCCATCTGGATATGATACATATACCGTATTTTCTTCATAGTTGCCGGATTCCGAATAATCAAAACCATCAACCCGAGTACCCTTTGGCAATTCATTTGCATTTTCAAAGACGTATGGTACCTCCTTTTCATGGAAATCGTCGCCCTTGATAACACTTAACGGAATTCTGATATTATTCTTAACTTTTGGCTCATATTTTGCTGCATCACTTGGTTCAAAATGCAATTTAACTGGACCAGAAATTGAATATGAATCATCGGGGTACGTAGTTTTTAGATATACTGTAAAGTCGCCACCCGTTTCTTCGGGTTTTTGAAAGTCGTTCTTGCCTTTAATGTCTGTTACAAAATCAAAGTCTGTTCCGCCAGAAGCTTCATTAGGGAAATAACCTTTTTCATTAGTAAGCCATTTAGCCTTAACAGTATCCCAACTAGATCTAAAACCAGTTTCGAAATTTTCCCCATCAGTATACACCCATCCATTATCCCATTTAAGGTTAAATGAGTTAGTCTTCAAAACTGGAGTGTACTTATCAGCATCTGCAGTGGCAACCACATAGCTTGCAGGGCCAACAACATCCTTCGACCCATCAGGATAAGTAACTACTAAATTCACACTGTAGCTACCACCATGAAGCGTACTCATGCTATTTTTATCCTGCAATTCTACAGTAATCCCATCTGGCAAACTGCCAAGGTTGGAGATAGCACCAGATAAGTTGTAAGTGGTCAAATCTTCTCCCCAATCCAGCTTAACAGCATTAGAAGAGACAACTGGAGTGTAACGGTCGGCTTGAGTAGTCTTCTTCACTACTTGTTTAGCTGGTTGTGAAGGGGTACTTGCCGGCTTTTGCGTACTCTTCTTTACAGTCGTCTTTGGCTTTGAAGGCTTCTTAACTACCTTTTTGGCCGGTTTCTTAACGACTTTCTTGACAGCTTTCTTAGGCTTCTTTTTAGTTACTTTCTTGGCAACCTTTTTCTTAGTAGTCTTCTTAACTACCTTCTTTTTAGACTTCTTTGTTACCTTTTTCTTTGACTTCTTAGCAGCCTTCTTTTTGGAGACTTTCTTAGCCTTCTTCTTAGCTGCTTGAACAGTTAAAGGTTGATTTGAGTTTGTCGTTGCAACACCACCAAGCAATGCGACGGCAATAGTCGCTTTGCTTAGGCCCTTCAAAATTCTATTAATAGTCATTGTTTGCCTCACCTATTGCAGAATTAAAATTACCAGTAACAGCATTTAAGATTACATCGAGATCGTCACTATTAAAGTCATTAACTTGCCACTTACCATTAGTCTTGGTTAAATTGATGACAAGATTCTTTGTGTACGATTTCTTATTTTCTTTCTTGAGCTTGGAAAATTCTTTATAGATATCTTTTTTAAAGTCATCAGAACTGTATCCTATATACTGAGTTGGATCGTCACGAGCATCACTTATCAAGTTCGAGACAACGTCCCCCATTGCATAAGTTTTAATTGTTACAGTTACAGAAGCCTTATTTCCATTAACCTTTTCATTCTTAACCTGATAGTCAAAATCCTCTAACATTTCAAGCATCATTTTGGTTAAAGAATCAGATTTAGCTTCAGCTTTAAACTTTGTCAAAGCAAAAGGAGCGCTAGACCCAGAATAAACTTTTTTAAGTTGGCCATCATCGCCCTTCTTAATTGCACTTAAAAATTCTTCAGTAACACGAGATGGTGACTTGAATTGATTTCGAACTACCAAGAAACCGGCGACTACGATAATTGCAATAGCAATCCACATTCCTAGTTTGCTCTTTGGTTTAGTATTATTTTTCATGAATTACCTCTTTTAGCTACACAGAAGACAATTTAACACAAAACTATTCATCATCCTCGTCATTATCTTTTATTTTTTCTTTTTTATTTGAAATCAACTTCGGTGAGCCAATTGATTTTATTAGGAACTTAAACTTCCCACTTGCAAAAGTGGGCTTGTACCTTGAAAATTCAATAGTTTAGCCAATAAAAAAGCACAAGGCCTTTGTTCGCTTGATATAATTTAGTCAACCACAACATCATCAATATCAAAC